>CADCUA010000156.1 GCA_902805755.1 uncultured Lysobacter sp. | reverse complement strand
GTTGGGTCCAATGCTCGAAAGAGTTCGACGAACTCTCCCGAGCGTTGGGGGCAATGCTCCGCGGGCATGGGAGACCCGCCCTACCCGGCTCGAAACTCTCCACCTGGGACGCCCGGTGCGCGCGTGTGTTGCCGCCTGCCAACACTGCGCCGGCACCTACCGGAAAAGCTTCCGACGAACGGTCTCAAACCGCCATGAGAATTCTCAGCCTGAGCGACGGCTGCGGCGCCTAATAGCCCCACGGGACGGCAATGACGCCGCCCGGGGGCAAGTCGGACAGACAAGGAGAAGGGGAATGGGACAGAACCTGGCAAATGTGCATTTCGACACCACGCAGTGGGGCGCGCTGGACGAGTCGATCGGTTCGATGGAGCAGACCTGGCAGCCAATGCTGGTGACGCTGGAAATCGACCGGCGCCGGCTGATCAAGATGGGCCGCGGCTCGGAGGCGTTCTGCCGCGCCGCGTACCGCGTCATGCGCGAGAACCAGCACCTGATGCCGTCGGACATCAACCTGGACGAGATGGCGCGCGACCTCGCCTCGCACGACGAACTCGCCGCCCGCCGCACGCGCATCGACCGCCTGCTTGAAAAGCTGACGGATACCGATATCGCGCTTGGCAGCGACGTCATGGCCTGCGCCCTGCGCGGCTATGCGCAGCTCAAGCTCAGCGGCAAGGCGGCGGGCCTGGACAGCCTGCGCCGCGACCTGGGCAAGCAGTTCGAGAAGGCTCCGCGCAGGAAGCCCGGCGAGGTGAGCGAAGCCGCGTAACGCATCGCGTTGCCTGCCCTGCAATGCAAAAGGCCCCGCCATGCGGGGCCTTTTTTTGTGGCTTCCATTCCCTTTGCAGCTGCGTTCAATTGTTCCCGGAATGCGAGAAGGCCAACCGGGCGTGGACGCCGCGACTCAAGTGCACAGCATGCGTTGGTGCGATAAAGCCCTGGTCACGCCGCGCCGCGAAGCGGCAGCAGATTGAACGCATCGTCAGATGGAATCCGCTACGGAACCTTGATCGCCATCGGATCGAATCTACGCACCGCCAACTGCTTCGTTGCCAGCAGATCAACCTGCTTCCCATCCACCACCGCGGTCGCTCGCGTCACC
>CADCUA010000155.1 GCA_902805755.1 uncultured Lysobacter sp. | reverse complement strand
CGCGCACATGGTCAGCGGCAGCGTTGATGGCGTGGAGTTCATCACCGCCAACACCGACGCGCAGGCGATCAAGAACTGCGGCGCGAAGCTGCAGCTGCAGCTGGGCAGCAACGTCACCAAGGGTCTGGGCGCTGGCGCGAATCCGGAAGTCGGCCGTCAGGCAGCGCTGGAAGATCGCGAGCGCATCATGGATGCGCTGAGCGGCGCGGACATGGTGTTCATCACCGCTGGCATGGGCGGCGGCACCGGCACCGGCGCAGCGCCGGTCGTCGCGCAGCTCGCGAAGGAAATGGGCATCCTCACCGTCGCGGTCGTCACCAAGCCGTTCCCGTTCGAAGGCCGCCGCCGCATGCAGGTCGCGCTCAAGGGCATCGAGGAGCTGTCGCACCACTGCGATTCGCTAATCACGATCCCGAACGAAAAACTCATCACCGTGCTCGGCCGCAACGCCACGATGATCCAGGCGTTCCGCGCCGCGAACGACGTGCTGCTCGGCGCCGTGCAGGGCATCGCCGACCTCATCGTGCGTCCGGGCCTGATCAACGTCGACTTCGCCGACGTGCGCACCGTGATGTCCGAGATGGGCCTAGCGATGATGGGCACCGGCGCGGCGCGCGGCGACGACCGCGCACAGGCTGCGGCTGAAGCGGCGATCCAGAACCCGCTGCTCGACGACGTCAACCTGTCGGGCGCGAACGGCATCCTCGTCAACATCACCGCCGGTCCCGACTTCACGATGGCCGAGTTCGACGAGGTCGGCCGCACGATCGAGCAGTTCGCGTCCGAAGACGCGACCGTGGTCATCGGCACCGTGCTCGACCCGGACATGCAGGACGAAGTGCGCGTCACCGTCGTCGCGACCGGCCTGAACCGCGCAGCCGTGCGTCAGGGCCGCCCGGAGCGCGAATCGCAGCGTGCGCCGATCCAGCTCGTGCGCGACGGCACCACCGGCATGCCGATCGGCGGGACGGATCCGTTCGTCGCGCCGCAGCCGGCGATGCCGAGCTTCGGCAACAGCCTGCGGGGCGGTGCGACGCGCAGCGAGCCCACGTCGACGCCGGCCGTCGCGGACTTCGGCGGCAGCGACAGCTATCTGGATATCCCG
>CADCUA010000154.1 GCA_902805755.1 uncultured Lysobacter sp. | reverse complement strand
CGGACACGAATGCCGGATCCGATGAGCCGCCGCTGCCGTGGTGCGCGATCAGCACCACGTCGGCGCGAAGCAGTCCGCGGTCGCGCCGTACGAGTTCGCGTTCGATCACCTCACCGATATCACCGGTCAGCAGTGCGACGCCGTGATCGGTTTCGACGCGAAGCACGCAGCTGGCTTCGTTGCCCAGGTAGGGGAAGTAAGGCGTTGGATGCAGGAAGCGGAAACGCACGCCGTCCTGTACCCACCCTGCGCCTGCAACGCATGCAGCCGCGCCCGGAACTTCTGATCCGTCGGGCGCGAACAGCCTCCTGATGGGAATCTCGCGCCGCACCGCAGCGAGGCCGCCTGCGTGGTCGTTATCGCCGTGGCTGACAATCGCACGATCGACACCTCGCACGCCGAGCGCGCGCAAGGCGGGCACAACCGCGCGTTCGCCGGCATCGAATCCCTCGGGCACTGCCGGCCCCATGTCGTAAAGCACAGCCCCGCTGGCCGTGCGCACCAGCACCGACAGTCCCTGCCCCACGTCGATCACGGTCAGCTGTGCTTCGCCGCTGCGTGGCAACCCGCGGTCCGGCCATAGAAGCGGAAGCCACAGAACGAGTGCAAGCCCCCGACCCGGCAGCCCGCGGGGCAGAAGGCACCAGAACGCGCCGATGATCGCGAGCGGTGCGGCGAACCATTTCGATTCCGGCAACCAGACGAGCGCGAGCTCACTTCCGGAAAGCCAGCGGAACAAGGGCCAGGAGAAGTCGAAGCACGCGCCTGCCAGCCGCCAGGCCCAGCCGCCGGCACCCTGGGCGATCGTCTCGAGCCCCAGCCCGGCAAGCGAAAGTGGAACGACCACCAGGCTCCACCAGGGTACGGCGATGAGGTTGGCGACCGGACCGGCGAGAGAGGCCTGCCCGAAGAGCAATACGCCCAGCGGCAGCAGCCCCAGCGTCGCCACTCCCTGCGCGGCCGCAAAGTCACGCGCCATTCCACCCGGTGTGCTCGTACGGGTCGCGGGAAGACACCAGACCAGCCAGGCAACACCCGCAAAACTCAGCCAGAACCCTGCGCCCAACAATGCGAGCGGATCGACCAGAACAACGGCGACCGCCGCGAAGGTCAGCGATTCCGCAGCGGATGTCGGTCGCCGCAGAAGCCGCGCCGCCGCGACGACGCCAATCATCAGCGCAGTCCGCACGGTCGGCAGTGCAAAGCCCGCGACCACGGCGTAGGCGAATGCGCCCGCCACCCCTGCCAGGGCGGCGGACACCGGAGCAGGCCAGTAGCGCGTGAGCGCGGGAAACGCCCACCATGCCGCCCGGACCATCAGCGCAAAGAAGCCTGCGACCAGGCCGACATGGAACCCCGAGATCGCGATGAGGTGGGTGAGCCCGTTGGCACGCAGGATGTGCCAGTCGTCGTCATCGAGTGAGCGCGTATCGCCAAGAGCCAACGCGCGCACGAAGCGCGCCGACGTCTCCGGAGTCGCGCGCGCAATGCGGAGTGACATCTCCTCGCGCCAGGCGCCGATGCCCGCGGCCGGGGTCAGCAAACGGGCATGGTTGCCACGAACGGATGCGGTCGCGGTCAGCCCTTGGGCGAGCGCATGTTTTTCGCCGTCGCTGCCGCCCGGGTTGCGCAGCGTTCTCGGTGCGCGGACACGCACCTCGGCTTCCCACCGTTCTCCAGCGCGCAGGCGTAGCCGTCGCGCGTCGCGCGCATGGTCATACCAGCCGACGCGCAGCAGGCGGCCACGCAGACCGGGTTCGGAGCCGCCGTCGACCTCGAGTACGAAGCTGCTGCGTCGCACGTCGTGAAGCGGTAGCTCGACGATCTGACCGGTAACCGATACCCACCGGTTTTCGAGCGACGCCGGCAGTTGCCGGGAGAGCGCGTAGTGGGCGTGCAGCGTACTCAGCGAGGCGGCGGCAAGAAGCGCCCCCGCCCACCATCCGGCCCCGCGTCGCCACCAGAAGACAAACCCCGCAGCGAGGGAACAGATCGCGACAGGCCACGGCGGCGGTACGGGCAGCAGCAACCCGCCAACCGCGCCGAGTACGAGCGCAGCCGCCGCGGCGGTTCCAATAAGCGGCGTCCTTGCCGCGTTGTGCATGGGCTAGACCTCGCCCGGGTCAAGCTGTCGCAATCGTCCGTCGTGCAGTTCAAGCACGCGATCAAGGCGTCGGGCCAGGCGGCGGTCGTGCGTCACCATCACCAGGCTCGTGCGCTGCTCGCGATTGAGCGCGAGCATGAGGTCGAACACCGTTGCCGCGGTCTTTTCGTCGAGGTTACCGGTAGGCTCGTCGCCGAGTACGCACGCGGGTCGGTTCACCAGAGCACGGGCCACGGCAGCACGCTGTCGCTCGCCGCCGGACAGCTCGCCCGGCTTGTGCCGGAGACGGTGTCCGAGGCCCACCGATTCAAGCAGCACCTGCGCCCGCTGCGTTGCATCCGCCACTTCGGCCCCGCCCAGCATCACCGGGAGCATTACGTTTTCCAGCGCCGTGAACTCGGGCAGCAGATGATGGAACTGGTAGACAAAGCCCAATGCTCGGTTACGCAACGCGCCCCGCGCCGCGTCCGACAGCGAGCTCATCTTCTGGCCCGCAACATAGACCTCGCCACGCGTGGGCGTGTCGAGTCCACCGAGCAGATGCAACAAGGTGCTCTTGCCCGCGCCGGATGCACCGAGGATCGCGACGGTCTCGCCAGTCGCCACCTCGAGCTCGAGTCCATCGAACACCGGTGTGTGCAACGCGCCCTCGGCATAGGTCTTGCCGAGCGATTCGCAACGGATGACCGGTCCGGTGCCGGAGTGCATGGGGTGGTGCTCACTCATAACGAAGCGCCTCCGCCGGTGGCGTGCGCGCCGCGCGCCACGCGGGATACAGGGTGGCCAGGAACGCCATCGCGAGCGCCACCAGCGCGATCGTTACAACGTCCTCACCTCGCAGCTCGGTTGGCAGGCCGGTGATGTAGTACACGTCCTCCGGCAGCAGCACGACGCCGAACGCATGTTCCACGGCTTTGAGGATGTGTTCGAGATTCAGGGTCAGCGTGATGCCCGACAGCACACCGAGCAGCGTACCGATCACGCCGATCAGCGTTCCCTGCACCATGAAAACCTGCATGACGGCGCGCGGCGTGAGGCCCAGCGTGCGCATGATCGCGATGTCAGCCTGCTTGTCAGTGACGAGCATGACCTGCGAGGAAACGAGGTTGAACGCGCCCATCGCGATGATCAGCGACAGCAGGATGGCCATGATGGTCTTTTCCATCTTCAGCGCGCGGAACATGTTCGCGTTCTCGCTGGTCCAGTCGCTCACGCGGTACGGCCCGCCCAGGCGCCCGGCCAGGTCGCGCGCGACGTCCCAGGCCAGGTCCATGTCATGCAGGCGCAGGCGCACGCCGGTGACACCATCGCCCGCGCGCTGCAGGCGCTGGAGATCGCGCATGTTCACGAACGCCACGCCGCGATCGAACTCGTTGTAGCCGGCCTCGAACAACCCGGTGACCTTGAAGCGCTTCATCTGCGCCATCGCGCCGACCGGCGTCGCGCGCACGTCCGAGGTCATCATGACGACGTTGTCGCCGACCTCGACGCCGAGCCACATCGCCAGCTCCTTGCCGAGCACGATGTTGAAGCTGCCCGGCGTAAGCGAATCGAGCCGGCCGCGGATCAACTTGTCCGCGAGCACCGACACCTTGCCCTCCTCGCCCGGCAGGATGCCCCGGACAATCGCAGGCTGCTTGCGCGCCCCGGACAACAGGGTCTCGGTTTCGCTGTACGGCGCGGCACCCGCCACGCGCGCGTCGGCCCGCGCGAGGGCGACGGCCGACTCCCAGTCCTGCAGCGGCTCGCCGTAACCACTGACCGTCGCATGCGCCACCATCTGCAGCATGCGGTCGCGGATTTCCCGCTGGAAACCGCTCATGACGGCGAGCGTGGTGATCAATGCTGCAACGCCAAGCGCAATGCCCAGGATCGACGCGAGTGATATGAAGGAGATGAAACCGTTGCGACGCTTGGCACGCAGGTAGCGCAGGCCGATGGCAACGGGAATGGGTTTGAACATGCAGGTGGGTCCTCAGAGCCGGCTATGGTGCCACCGTTGCCGGCCGTTGCGTTGACCCGCGTTCGGCGGGGGCGGCAATGCGCAGCGCGCGGCGGCCCCGGGCATCGAATATGTCAGGTGTCAGGACGCAGCAACCGCGCATGCCATCGGGTGTACACCAGCGGATGAACGCCACGGGTCCGCGCCAAACGACCGAGAACGTATCGACCGGCTCCGAGTCGACCGTCAGCCCTGCTGGCGTAGATATCAGCAGACAGCGCGTGGGGCGCGACAGTTCCCTGCGCGCCAGCACGACACCACGCGCGAACAGTGCAATCGACAACGGCGCCGACGCCCAGACGGGCATTTCGCAATTCAGTACGCCGAATGCCGCAAGAACGCCCAGAAGCACGAAGGAGGCAGCCTGCCAGCGCGAAGCGGGCACATCAATGCGGCAGGTTGCCGATGTGGTCGACCAGTCGCGCAAGCTCTTCATCGGACGGATGCTCGTACCCCATGAACCAGCGCCAGAGCTTATCGTCCTCGGTTTCCAGCATCCGTAGGAAAACACCGCGCTCTGCCTCGGAAGCGCCAGGCCAGACCTGGAACAGATAACGCTGCATGAGCTGGTCCAGCTCGCGCATGCCGCGTCGGCACCGCCACTGCAAGCGGCGGAACTCGACCTCGTCAGCGTTGCTCATTGCGTCAGCACCCGGAACGCGATCACCAGCCACATCCCCGCAAGCGCCACGCCGCCGAGCAGGTATGCGTAGAAGCGGTGCATGACCTTGTTGTACGTGCAGTGGATCGCGCTGTGCAGAATGCGGGATGCCGCAAATACCCACGCGAATGCGAGGAGCACGGGTACGTCAGCGCCGGTCATCGCGGCAACCAGCACGCCGAAGTAGAACAGCACCGGTAGTTCGAACAGGTTGCGGAAGTTGTCGGCCGCGCGCGTATCGCTCATGCGTGCAGCCATCTGCGCCGACGTCGCGACTGCCTGCGGATGGATGCGCTGGCGCTTCATCTCGCCGACGCGACTGAAAAACATGCGCAGCCACACGGCGAACGTCAGTGCGACCGTCACCAGGGCGGGTTCAAGAATCCGCATCACCGTTTCCGACTGTCCCGACATGTCATCAACTCGTAGGATCGACGTATCCAACGCGCCTTCCCGGACCGCAACGATGGGCGGCCCTTTCGATGCAGGGAGATGGCCGCTCGCGCCGATCGGTCAGGCGCGACGCGCCAGCATCAGCTTCTTGATCTCACCAATCGCCTGCGCCGGGTTAAGCCCCTTCGGACAGGTGCGCGCGCAGTTGAGGATGGTGTGGCAGCGGTACAGGCGGAACGGATCCTCGAGATCGTCCAGGCGCGCACCGGTGTCCTCGTCGCGCGAGTCGGAGATCCAGCGATAGGCCTGCAGCAGGATCGCCGGGCCCAGATAACGGTCGCCGTTCCACCAGTAGCTCGGGCAGCTCGTCGAGCAGCACGCGCAGAGGATGCACTCGTACAGGCCGTCGAGCTTCTTGCGGTCTTCCGGCGACTGCAGGCGCTCGCGGTCCGACGGCGTCGCGCTCTGGGTGCGGATCCACGGCTTGATCGACGCGTACTGCGCGTAGAAATGCGTGAGGTCCGGCACCAGGTCCTTGATGACCGGCATGTGCGGCAGCGGATAGATCGGCACCTCGCCCTTGCCGCAATCGGCAATCGCCTTGGTGCAGGCGAGCGTGTTCGTGCCGTCGATGTTCATCGCGCACGAGCCGCAGATACCCTCGCGGCACGAGCGGCGGAACGTCAGCGTCGGATCGACCTCGTTCTTGATCTTGATCAGCGCGTCGAGAACCATCGGCCCGCACGTTTCCATGTCCACCTCGAAGGTGTCCACGCGCGGGTTCATGTTGTCCTCGGGGTTCCAGCGGTACACCTTGAACGTGCGCGGTTGCTTCGCGCCCGTCGCCGGCCAGTGACGGCCCGCCTGGATCTTCGAGTTCTTCGGTAGGGTGAATTCGGCCATGGCTCAATCCAGGATTCGGGAAACGGTTCGGCTGCTGCAATCCGGCGCTCGCGCTCCGCGCGGCCGCCCCGGATCCGTTGTGGCCGACCGTCGCCTCAGTAAACGCGCTTCTTCGGCGGAACCACGCTGACAGCGTCCGTCAGCGTGTACATGTGGACCGGCCGGTAATCGATGCGGGTCGCGCCCGCCTCGTCGACCCAGCACAGCGTGTGCTTGTGCCAGTTGGTGTCGTCCCGGTCGGGATAGTCCTCACGCGCGTGGGCGCCGCGCGACTCGGTGCGATTCTCGGCCGACACGATCGTGGCAAGTGCCTGGCTCAGGAGGTTAGACAGCTCGTAGGTTTCAACCAGATCCGTATTCCAGATCAGCGAGCGGTCAGTGACCTTAACGTCGGCCAACGACGCGTGGATGTCACGCATCTTGCGCGTGCCTTCCGAGAGCGTTTCGCCCGTGCGGAACACCGCTGCATCGGCCTGCATCGTGCGCTGCATGCGATCGCGGATCGTCGCCGTGGACGTGCCACCTTTCGCATTACGCAGGCGGTCGAGCCTGGCGAGCGCTTCGTCGCAGGCATTCGGGGCGAGCGTCGCCTGGGAGCCGCTGGGCTTGACGATCTCTGCGCAGCGGTTCGCCACTGCGCGGCCGAACACGACGAGATCGAGCAGCGAGTTCGAACCGAGGCGATTCGCACCGTGCACCGACACGCAGGCCGCTTCGCCGATCGCGAACAGGCCCGGCACTACTTCGTCGGGGTTGCCATTGCGCAGCTGGACGACTTCGCCGTGGTAGTTGGTCGGGATGCCGCCCATGTTGTAGTGCACGGTCGGGATGACCGGGATCGGCTGCTTCTCGACGTCCACGTTCGCGAACACGCGAGCGGATTCGGCAATGCCCGGCAGCTTCTCGTGGATGACTTCAGGGCCGAGGTGGGTCAGGTCCAGCAGGATGTGATCCTGGTGCTGGCCGACGCCGCGGCCTTCGCGGATCTCCATGGTCATTGCGCGGCTGACCATGTCGCGCGGGGCGAGATCCTTCACGCTCGGAGCGTAGCGCTCCATGAAGCGCTCGCCGTTCGCGTTGCGGAGGATGCCGCCTTCGCCTCGCACGCCTTCGGTGATCAGGCAGCCCGCGCCGTAGATGCCGGTCGGGTGGAACTGCACGAACTCCATGTCCTGCAAGGGCAGGCCGGCGCGCAGCGCCATGCCGTTGCCGTCGCCGGTGCTCGTATGCGCGGATGTTGCGGAAAAATACGCGCGGCCGTAGCCGCCAGTCGCGAGCACCGTGCCCTGCGCGCGGAACAGATGCAGCGTGCCTTCGGCCATGTCCAGCGCAAGCACGCCGCGGCACGCGCCGCTCGCGTCCATGATCAGGTCGAGCGCGAAGTACTCGATGAAGAACTGCGCGTCGTGCGCGAGCGACTGCTGATAGAGCGTGTGCAGGATCGCATGGCCAGTGCGGTCGGCGGCGGCGCAGGTGCGCTGGGCCGGGGGACCTTCGCCGTAGCGCGTGGTCATGCCGCCGAACGGACGCTGGTAGATGCGGCCGTCGTCGGTGCGCGAGAACGGCACGCCGTAGTGCTCGAGCTCGATGATCGCCGGGATCGCCTCGCGGCACATGTATTCGATCGCGTCCTGGTCGCCCAGCCAGTCCGAGCCCTTGACGGTGTCGTAGAAGTGGTAGCGCCAGTCGTCCTCGCCCATGTTCCCGAGCGCGGCAGCGACGCCGCCCTGCGCTGCAACGGTGTGCGAACGCGTCGGGAAGACCTTGGTGATGCACGCCGTGCGCAGGCCCTTCTGCGCCAGTCCGAATGTCGCGCGCAGGCCGGCGCCGCCGGCCCCCACCACGACCATGTCGAACTGGTGTTCCTGGATCTTGTAGGCAGCGGGCATTCGGTCAGGCTCCCAGCGCGATGCGGATGATGGCGAGCACGCTGGCGATGGCCGCGAGTACGCAGACGAAGATATTCAGCAGGTGCAGCAGCGCCGCGACGCCGTGCGCGTGCACGTAGTCCTCGATGATGACCTGAAGCCCAAGCTTGAGGTGCCAGAAGCTCGCGAGCGAGAACGCGATCAGGAGCGTCGCATGCCAGGGATCGGCGACCGTCGCACGGACGCCGGCGTAATCCTTGCCGATCAGCGAGAGCACGAGGCCCACCACATAGATCGAAAGGAAGAACAGCGCGATCGACGTAATTCGCTGGACGAGGAAGTGCTGCGTGCCGCCCTTCGCCGAGCCCAGACCGCGCGCATGCTTGAGCGGGTGACGCAGGTTCACGTGACGATCCGGATTCTGGATGCTCATGCGTTGCCCCACTTCATCATCGCGATGACCCAGACGAGTGCGGTCAGCAGCATGCTGCCGATCACCGTCATCCAGCTGCTGCGGATCACGTCCTCGATGCGGAAGCCGTACCCCACGTCCTGCGCGAGGTGCCGAAGGCCGCCGAGCGCGTGGAATGCCAGCGCCCACGTCCAGCCGAACAGGATGAGGAAGCCCAGCGGCGAGCGCGCGAGCCCGACGAAATCGTTCCACCGTTCCGGTCCTGCCGCGAGTGCCACGAGGCCGTAGGCGAACAGCAGACTCCCCGCAGCGAGGATGACGCCCGTTACACGGTTGATGATCGACACGACCATCTGGATCTGCCAGCGGTAGATCTGCAGATGGGGCGACAAGGGGCGTGGGCGATTCGCCATCGGGCGGCTGTCTCGGCTGGGCGGCAACGCCGCGTGGCGGAAGTGGAACGTCAGGTGATGCGGACGACGCGTGTCAGAAGTCGATACAGCGGCCGTTCTTTTCCCAATCGCCGTAGCGTGTCGGATCCGGGCCATCGCGGCCTCCGATCTCCTTCGGCTTCGCATCCTGCCCGGCCGGGTGAATCGCGGGCGTGACTTCGGCCGGAGGATCTTCCGGCAGCGAGGTGTCCTTGGGCGTTTCACCTATCATCACGACATCGAAGCTTAATTCCCGACCCCATGCATGACAACCCGCAAGCTGTGCAGCCCATGGCCGTCGGGCCCTACGGCTACTGCATCCTGACCCTCTCGGGCCGCGATTCGGTCGCGTTTGCGCAAGCGCAGTTCATGAACGACGTCGCCGCGCTCGCCCCGGGTCATTGGCAGTGGAACGGATGGCTGACACCGAAGGGGCGCGTGGTCGCGCTATTCGCCCTGCTGATGATGGACGCGGAGCGGCTATGGCTGGTGCTGCCGGACGCGGACCCGCAGGCCCTCGCGGATGGGCTTCGCCGCTTCGTGTTCCGTTCGAAGGTCGTGATCGAGATTCGAGGCGACGTTCGTGCAGTCGGCCGGTTTCAGGCCCCGGGTGAAGCCCGGGGCAACAGGTTCGCGATCGATGCGGCCGGCGACGTGGAGCTGGACTTCGGCTCGCCGCAGATCCCGCGCGAACTCCGAGTGACCGCCGCGGCAGATGCGGACGGTAGCCTCGCCGAGCAATGGCGCGTCGCCGATCTCGAGTTCGGGCTGCCACGGCTGGATGAATCACAGGCCGGACAGTGGACGCCGCAGCAGTTGTCGCTGGATCGACTGAACGCATACAGCGTAAAAAAAGGCTGCTATCCGGGCCAGGAGATCGTCGCGCGGACGCACTTCCTCGGAAAGGCCAAGCGTGGGCTTGCGCTTCTGGAAGCCGGCAGTGCTCTAGCGGTCGGTGCTGACGTGACCTCGGACGGATCTTCCATCGGCAGCGTCGTCGCGGCGGCGTCCGAATCCTCGAACACCAGGCATGTGGGGCTCGCCGTGGTCGGGCTGGACAGAAACACGTCCGCGGAGGCGTCCGCGGGCGTGCCGGTGCGCGAGGTCCCGATTCTGGACGGGCTTGCTCGCTGAAACGCGCTTTCGTGGGAAACACCTGCGTGTGCGGCCTGCACAAGTCCAGGAGCTTTGAAACCGCGACGCTTCCGGCGGACGGAAATCGGATCGCGACGTCCACTTTCGACGCGCGAATACATCCAATGCCCCAGCGGCACAGCTCCTGGTAAAAACTACAACCAGGGGCAACGCTGCCCTTGATC
>CADCUA010000153.1 GCA_902805755.1 uncultured Lysobacter sp. | reverse complement strand
GGGGGAGAGCCGAGGCAACCGGGACGAAGTAGCTGATGGCCAGGGTCACGAACACCACGCCGGTGGCAGTGGCGCCGATGACGGCGAACTGCCACACCCCGGAGCCGGCCGAGAGCTCGTCGCTGCCCAGGGTGAAGAGGCTGGCGCCGGCGAACTGCACCCGTTCGACCAGTCCGGCCGGAGCTCCGGAGGCGGCATCGACCACGGCCCCGTCGGTCGCCGAGAAGACGAGCCACCAGATCTTCGTCGAGCCCGAAGGCCTGGACGTCGCGGAGATCTACCCGAACGGCATCTCCACCTCGCTGCCGTTCGACGTGCAGCTCGAACTCGTGCGCAGCATCCGCGGCTTCGAAAACGCGCACATCACGCGCGCCGGCTACGCGATCGAATACGACTTCTTCGACCCGCGCGGGCTCAAGTCCACGCTGGAGACGAAAGCGATCGCCGGGCTGTTCTTCGCCGGGCAGATCAACGGCACCACCGGTTACGAGGAAGCCGCAGCGCAGGGCCTGCTGGCCGGCGTGAACGCCGCGCGCTTCACCCAGGGCCAGGAAGGCTGCAGCCTGCGCCGAGACGAGGCGTATCTGGGCGTGCTGGTCGACGATCTGATCACCCACGGCACGACCGAGCCGTACCGGATGTTCACCAGCCGCGCCGAATACCGGCTGCAGCTGCGCGAGGACAACGCCGACCTGCGCCTGACGCCGATCGGCCGCGCGCTCGGCCTGGTCGACGATGCGCGCTTCGCACGCTTCGATGCCAAGCGCGAGGCGGTCGAGCGCGAGAGTGCACGCCTCGCCGCCGTGTGGGCCGCGCCGAACAATGCGCTGGGGCGTGAGATCGCCGAAACGCTGGGCGTGGAGCTCTCGCGCGAGACGAATGCGCGCGACCTGCTCAAGCGACCGGAACTGGATTACGCGAAGCTCATGTCGGTGGCATCGCTCGGACCGCCGGTGGACGATAGCGCCGTCGCCGAGCAGGTCGAGATCGGGGTGAAGTACGCGGGCTACCTCGACCGGCAGCGCGAGGAGATCGAGCGTTCGCTCCGGCACGAGACCACGGCGATTCCGGACGGCTTCGAGTACGGCCTCGTACGCGGGCTCTCGGC
>CADCUA010000152.1 GCA_902805755.1 uncultured Lysobacter sp. | reverse complement strand
ACTACAAGGTCGTGGAGATCGGCTTCGATATTCCCGGGCCGGGCGCGATGAACCAGCCCTGGCACCGCGATTTCCCCTCGCCCGAGGAAACGCTGGTCGGCCGTCGCCTCAACTCGCTGGCCTTCAACATGACGACCGTGGACGTGCACGAGGACATGGGGCCGTTCGAGATCGCGCTGGGCACGCAGTGGGACCGGGACGACACCTTCGAGCACGGCATGTTTCCGCCCGAATCGCTGTCGCAACGGTACGAGGCGCGCGCGGTCCGCCGGCTGCCGAGCATGGGCGACATCTCCGCGCGCTCGGCGCTGACGATCCACCGCGGCACCGCGAACCGTTCGAACAAGGCGCGGCCTGCGCTGGTGCTGGGCGTGGACGCGCCCTGCGCTCGCAACGCAGACCGCCATGACCTGCAGGTCACGCGCGCCTATTTCGACGCCTTGCCCGACCGCGCGAAGCAACACCTCACCTGCCGCGTGGTCGACACGCTGGAGCCCATCGTCCAGCTGCACACGATCGAAGGGCTGGTGATGGGCGTGCCCTGACGCCGCGCGCGTTCACAGGCGGCAACACCTGCGAACGGCGCGACGCCAAGGTCGGATCAGTACTGCCCCATGTAATCCTTCTTGCCGATCTCCACCCCGCCCTGCCGCAGCAGCGCGTACGCCGTGGTGACGTGGAAAAAGAACTGCGGCAGGCCGTACTGCAGCAGATAGGCCTGCCCGCCGATGCGGCGCTCCTTCGGCGTGCCGGGACGCAGCACGATCTCGCGGGCATCGCTGCCCTCGAACGCGTCTTCGGGCAGGCCGCGGATGAACTCCAGCGTCCTCGCGATGCGTGCCTGCAGTTCGTCGAACCCCTGCTCCGTGTCTTCATACGACGGCACGTCGGCGCCCGCGAGGCGTGCCGGTACGCTCTTGGCGAAATCGCAGGCGATCTGGACCTGCCGCACCAGCGGGAACATGTCCGGATACACCCGTGACTGCAGGAACGCGGCCGGCTCGATTCCACGCGCAGTCGCGTGTGCCTCGGCCTTTCGCAGCAGCTCGGAGAGACTGCCCAGCATCTGCACGAACACCGGGACCGACGCGGAATACATCGACAGCGCCATGGGCGACTCCATCTGGATTGGGGGTGCCGATCGTACTCCCGCTGCGCGACCGTGCGCACGGTCGGGCTATGACGGAGACGACACGTGCATCGGCATCTGCGTGTTAAAGAATCGCCAACTGCGGCCGATGGGGAGGCATGATGGGCACCTGGCATCAATCCCCCAGCCGTGCTTCTCGCCCGCAAGCCGACACGAGGTCACCTGATGGCATCCCGAATCACCGTTCTGCTCTGTGATGACTCGCGCGCGTTGCGCATGCTCACCGCGAGGCAGCTGACCGAATGCGGCTTCGACGTGATCGGGGAGGCCGACAACGGCCTCACCGCGGTCTCGCAGTACCAGGCGCTCAAGCCCGAAGTCGTGCTGCTGGACCTCGTCATGCCGCATCAGGATGGCAAGCAGGCGCTGCGTCAGATCCTCGATTTCGATCCGAAGGCGCGCGTGGTGATCCTCAGTTCCCTCGGCGCCCAGAGCGATATCGAGGAATGCCTGCGGGTTGGCGCGAAGTCCTATCTTCAGAAGCCGATCGACCCCGAAGCGATGGTCCGCGTGCTGCGCGAAACGGTGCTCTGACGATGGCCGCGAAATTTTTTGGCCAGTTCCTGCTGGAAAACGGCCTGATCGACAAGGACCAGCTGCTCGAAGCGCTGGACATCCAGCGCCGCTCCAACCCGCTGCTTGGCGAGATCGCGGAACAGCAGGGCCTGCTGACGGCCGCGCAGGCCGCACGCATCAACGAGCGGCAGCGCGCCGAGGACAAGCGCTTCGGCGACATTGCCGAGGAAATGGGTCTGCTCAACGCGGAACAGATCGGGCAGTTGCTGGGCGAGCAGAAGGCGCGCCGAAAGTTCTTCGGCGAAATCCTCGTCGAAGGCGGCATGCTGACGCAGGCGCAGCTCGACGAGCAGCTGAAAGCGCACCAGGCCGACCGCGAGGACGCGGTGCGCTCGCTGGAGATGGGTCTGGCCGACCACCCGATGGCGGACGTCGCGACCTCGGCGATGAACACCTGCAGCAAGCTGTTCCCGCGCCTGCTCAAGAGCCAGTGCCAGTTCTCCACCCTGGTCGCATCGCCGGCCGAGCTTCCGCACTGCGATCGCGCTGCGCAGGTGCAGATCCACTCCGCGCGTCCATTGACCGTGGCCGTCGCCTGCGACCAGGCCGCGATGCATGCCATGGCGCGCGCGTTCCTCGGCGTGACGGCGGACGAATGCGACGACGCACTGGCCGAGGATGCGCTGGGTGAACTGGTCAACGTGCTGATGGGCTACATCGTCAAGGACGTGTTGCCCGAGGACGCCACTTACCGGGCCACGCCGCCGGACCTGAGCGCCGATGTCGCGACCGTCATGCAGGCCGGTGGCCCGTCGCTCGCGATGGTGCTGACTTCACAGCTCGGCTCGCTGGTGCTGATCGTCCGCGGCTGATCCCGTTGCAGCGAACGAAAAAGCCCGGCTCGCCGGGCTTTTTTCATGTGGCTCAGCGCTTCTCGGTGATCGCGCGCCGCAGGTTCACCCGAGCGGACGCATCCAGTTGCTCGTGGAAGAAATCGCTGAGGAAGATGCGCTCGCGGCCCTGCAGCGATTTCAGGAAGCGACGCCGGTTGAGCCGGAACAGCCACGGCGGGACGATGCCGCGGTATTCGGCGGCGATTGCTCGATCGTAGGCGGAGAACGACGCAGCGTCCGCGCCGAGGATCGCCATGTCGCAATCCAGGAACAGCGCGGCTTCGTCATCGGCGTCCTGAGCAGAGAGCTGTCCATGACGCGCGGTAAGTTCGATCAGCTGCACCACACGAGCTGCATCCACGCCCGGGTGCCAGCGCTGCAGATGCTCGCGCGCGAGCTCGGCCGATCGGGCTTCGTTGTCGCTTGCGCCAGGTTCGTAGATCGCATCGTGGTACAGCACGGCCATGAACGCCGCGGCCGGATCACGCCAGAGGTCCTGCGCCGCCACCGCATCGAAGTGCTGCATCACCGCGAACACATGCTGGATGTTGTGGTACGCACGGGGCGGGCTTGCATAGGCATCGACCAGCGCAGCCCATTGCGGTGGCGGCACGACCACCGGGCCCGCGGGCGGTTCAGGGATCGCTGTCATCGAAGAGTCCTGTCTGGGCCTGGTACTGGTCACGGTCGACGAACGACCCGAGCCCCACTCCAACCAGCCGGTAGAGCGTCGACGTCGGGAGCGCGACGCGCGAACGCAGCGCGCATGCGGTATCGGCGAGGTCCGTCGCGGAGCGCGGCCTCACCGCTGGCGTGACGGTGCGGGTGAGGATGCGGAAGTCCGAGGTCTTGAGCTTGAGCACCACCGATCGTGCGATGCGCCCTTCTTCGCGCTCGCATGCCGCCCATGCTTTCTCCGCCATGCGGACGATGTGCGGTGTCAGTTCCTCGAGCGGCACATCGCGCGCTAGCGTGTCCTCGGCCGACACCTGCAGCGACGGACGCTCGGGCTCGACAGGATGATCGTCGATGCCGCGCGCGAGTTCGTACAGGCGCCTGCCCCATCGCCCGAACTGCTGCTCCAGTTCGGCCAGCGGTCGCTGACGCAGGTCACCGACGGTTTCTATGCCGAGCCCGACGAGCTTCGCTTCGGTCACCTTGCCCACGCCCGGCAGGCGCGCAACGGCGAGCGGCGTGAGGAATGCTTCGACCTGTGCCGGCTTCACCACGAACAGCCCATCGGGCTTGCGCCAGTCGGACGCGATCTTCGCGATGAACTTGTTCGGTGCGACGCCAGCGGACGCCGTCAGCGACGTCGCCTCGCGTATCTCGGAGCGGATCGCCTCGGCGGTCGCGGTCGCGCTGGCGAAGCCGGTGCGCGTCACCGTGACGTCGAGGTAGGCCTCGTCCAGCGACAGCGGTTCGACCAGATCGGTATGGCGCTCGAAGATCTCGCGCACCTGCCGCGAAACCCGCTTGTAGCGGCTGAAGTCCGGCGGCACGAACACC
>CADCUA010000151.1 GCA_902805755.1 uncultured Lysobacter sp. | reverse complement strand
AGCCGTGGTAGCGGCTGCCGGCAAGGAAAACGCCAAGGCGGCGGCCAACTGGATGATGGGCGACGTGTCGTCGACCCTGAACCGCGAAGACGTGGAACTCGACGCGTCGCCGGTGTCCGCCGAACAGCTGGCGCTGCTCCTGAAGCGCATCGCCGACGGCACCATCTCGAACAAGGCCGGCAAGGAAGTGTTCGCCGCCATGTGGGAAGCCAAGTCGACTGATGCGAACCTGGCCGACACCGTGATCGAGCAGAAGGGCCTGAAGCAGATCTCGGACACGGGCGCGCTGGAAGCGATCGTCGACGAGGTCCTGGCCGCCAATGCCAAGTCGGTGGAACAGTACCGCGCCGGCAAGGAAGCCGCGATCAACGCGCTGATCGGCCAGACCATGAAGGCATCGAAGGGCAAGGCCAACCCGGCCCAGGTGACCGAGCTGCTGAAGAAGAAGCTGGCGGGCTGACCGCCCTGCTGTGCAAAAAAAAACCGGAGCATGCTCCGGTTTTTTTACGCCTGTGAATTCTTTAAACGCCGTAGCGCGTGCGGTACGCTGCGACGGCGTCCTTGTGCGCACCCAGCTCGGCGCCGCCCTCATTGGAGAGATAGGTGAACAGATCGTCCAGGTTGGCGATCGAAATCACTGGGATGCCGAATTCGTTCGACACCTGCTGCACCGCCGAGTGCTCCGACAATGCGCCGTCCTTGCCCGAACGCTCCATGCGGTCGAGCGCGATCAGGACGGCGGCCGGCTCGGCGCCCGCGGCGCGGATCATGTCGACGGATTCGCGTACCGAGGTACCGGCCGAGATCACGTCGTCGATGATCACCACCTTGCCCGACAGCTTGGCGCCGACGATGGTGCCGCCCTCCCCGTGGTCCTTGGCCTCCTTGCGGTTGTAGGCGAAAGAGGTGTTGCGGCCCTTGGCGGCCAACGCCACGGCGGTAGCGGACGCCAGGGTAATGCCCTTGTAGGCCGGACCGAACAGCATGTCGAATTCGACGCCGGCATCGAGCAGCGTCTGCGCGTAGAACTGCGCCAGCCGGCCCAGCGTCGCGCCGTCGTGGAACAGGCCGGCGTTGAAGAAGTACGGCGACAGGCGCCCCGCCTTGGTCGTGAATT
>CADCUA010000150.1 GCA_902805755.1 uncultured Lysobacter sp. | reverse complement strand
TCACCGAACGGCAACCACATCGCAGCCGTGCTGCACACGGCACTGGCGACCGCCCCGGTAGTGTGCGGCGATGCAGAAGCCGACATCCGACGCCCACCGGCTGTTCTTCGCGCTTTGGCCGGACGAGCCGACCTGCACGCAGCTGGAGCGCGCTGCCAGGGCGGTAAGCCTCGAAGACGATTCAGGCGGTCGCCCGACAAACCCTGCGCGATACCACGTCACGCTGCAGTTCCTCGGTGATTTTTCACCCTGGCCTGAAGCGTTGTTCGACAGAGCTGCCCGCGCTGCGCAGAAGGTTCGCGTCCCTGCGTTTGACCTGGTGCTCGACACCACTGGAAGCTTCGGAGGCGGGCGCGTGTGGTGGCTGGGCTGCAGTTCGATGCCGCCAGCGCTGGAATCGCTGTGGAATCTGCTCGGGGCGGAACTCGCTGCGCACGATGTGCCGGTGCGCGCGCACCCGCAGTTCACCCCGCACCTGACGATACGGCGCAATGCGCGGCGCCGGCTCGCACCGCGTTGTGTCGAAGCGGTGCGCTGGCCGATACGCGAATTCGTGCTGATGGACAGCCAGCCGGACGCGGGCTACCGCGAACTGGCGCGGTGGCCTTTGCAGGCCTGATTACCGATCAGGTGCGGAGCTTGATCGCCGCCTGCCGGGCCTCGCCCTCGGCGCTCAGGATCAGGTGCGTGTTGCCTTCGCCGATGAGCACCGGCTGGGACGGCCGCATCGGCTCGCGACGGACGAATTGCAGCTTCCAGCCCTGCTGCTCCATGTCGGTGACGCTCGCGCGTTGCGCGGCGTTGAGTTGGGCCAGCATCTCCGGCGTGGCGTGGGGGCGGCAACGGCGGCGGTCCTGAATGAGCATGGCGATTTCCCGGAAGGCTGAGAGTGCATCGGGCAGGAATACAAAGTGCTGCGCGACGCATGTTTCATCTCAAAGGTCGCGTCACGGCGGTGTATACGGTCGCGGCAGCACGATGCGGGCGTTCACGGCTCGGCCGTGGTGGCTTGCGCATGCTGCCGGCATGAACCATTCGTCCCCTCAGGGCCGCGCCCGTCCTTCCATCCGTATCGGATGCGCCGGCTGGTCCGTGGCGTCGGCGCACGGCGACCTGTTA
>CADCUA010000149.1 GCA_902805755.1 uncultured Lysobacter sp. | reverse complement strand
CGAAGGCCTCCCGGCAGGAGTGAATCGACAGCACCCGGCGGCGGCTTCCGGCTGTTGCTGACAGCGCGCTTGCGTCGTGGACAACCCATCTCCTGCCACCGTCGACGGCGCGAAAGGCACATGAGTTGCTGTGCGCGCTGAAGACCACTGCGTGAAAGGTCGCGCTTGGGATTCCCGCTGTGCAATCGCTCGGCTCGACACATCCCGCAAAGCCGTCGTGACTTATGACAGGCGGTGGTGACACATATCGCGGCTAGGCTATCGCGCTGCCGTTCGATGACGGCCGGGATGCCCGCGGACGGACGCACATGCGCGCCGCTAGTTCCCGGTCGCGCTACTGCCCCACAGGATCACCATGCGTTCTCCCCTTGCTCTTGCCGTCCTGGCCGCGCTCGCCGCGCCTGCTGTCCATGCAATCGAAGTCGATGGACGCATCGACCCGGCCGAGTGGGAAGGCGCGCAGCACGTCACGGACTTCCGCCTGACCCAGCCGCTCACGCGCGCGCCCGCGCCGCAACCGACCGAGGCCTGGATCAAGGCGACGCCCGAAGGCCTGGCGGTCGGCTTCCGCAACCTGCAGGACGCGCGGGTGCCGCGCACGCGCCAGCGCACGCAGCGCGATGAAGGCGGCCCGGTGGACCGCGTCAATGTGTACGTCGACTTCGATGGTGACGGGCGCACCGGCTACAACTTCATGGTGACGCTGGCCGGCAGCATCGAGGACGGCACGCTGGCGAACGAAAACCAGTTCAGCAACGACTGGGACGGCGACTGGCGCCATGCCGTCAGCGAGGACGAGGCCGGCTGGAGCGCGGAATTCCTCATCCCATGGCATATCGCGCCGATGCGCAGCGCCACGGGCGAATCGCGGACCGTCGCGGTCGCGCTGGACCGCGTGCTGGGCGCGACCGGTGAACGTTCGGCCTGGCCGGCGATCAGTTACCAGGAGCCGCGCTACCTCTCGCGTTTCCAGAAGATCGAAATGCCGAAGTTCAGCCAGGCGCTGCTGGCCGTCACGCCTTACGTGGTCGGCGTGTACGACGCGGTCGGTCGCCGCGCCGACTTCGATGCCGGCGGCGACCTGTTCTGGAAGCCGAACGGGCAGTTCCAGCTCAGCGCGACGGTCAATCCGGATTTCGGCCAGGTCGAAAGCGACCAGCTGGTCGTGAACTTCGGCGCGGTGGAAACGTTCTTCAACGACAAGCGGCCGTTCTTCACCGAGAACCAGAGCTTCTTCGACGTGCCGTTCGGTTCACTGGGCAATGCGAACCGGCTGATCTATACCCGTCGTGTCGGTGGGCCACGCGACGATCGACAGGGCTCGGGCGACGTCACCGCGGCGGTGAAGGTCAATGGCAGCGTTGCGGGAGTGAACTACGGTGTGTTCGCGGCCACGGAAGGCGAGGACGTCGGCCGCGACTTCTACGCGGCGCGCGTGACGCGGGATTTCGGTGCGCAGGGTTTCGGCGCGATGGTCACGCACGTCACCCGACCGTATCTGGATCGCGAAGCGAGCGTGTTCTCGGTCGACCACCGCTTCCGTCCGAGCGACCGCTGGAACATTCGCACCACGGCCGTGGCGTCCTCGATCAACCAGGCCGGCACGCGTACGCGCGACAGCGGCGTACAGCTGCGCATCGATCACGAGCTCGGCAAGGGCTGGCGCCAGCAGCTGTACGCGGTGCACCTGGGCGACCAGTTGCAGCTCAACGATTTCGGCTTCCTGGAGCGCAACAACTTCAACTACGCGCGTTACGAGATCGCGCGCCGGCTGACTGCGCTGAGCGAATCGTCGATGTTCAACTCCCATGAGGTGCGCGCCGCGGTGTCGCGACGCACGAACGACCACGGCCTGCACATCGGCGACGCCTGGGCGGTCAATCGCATCAGCGAGCGCAAGGACGGCGGCAACCAGGTCATGGAGATCGCCGGATGGACCAAGGGCCACGATGACCTGATCACCCGTGGGAACGGCGTGGTGAAGATGCCGGAGAAGCTGTTCGTCTTCGCCGAGCGCTCCCGCCCGCGCAAGGGGCAATGGGGCTGGTACGGCAACGTGCGGTATTTCGCCGAAGGCCTGGGCGGCGTGGACGACGGCGCGGTCTCGGTCTACGTCGAGCCGACCTTCCACGTGAACGACACGCTGAGCTTCTCGCTCGGGCTCGAAGCGCGCCACAACCCCGACTGGTTGCTGTGGCGGCCGGATGAGGATCCCGCGACACGCGACAACCGCCTCGCCACGTTCGAGTCGAACCAGTTGAGCCTGAACGCGGGCGTGACCTGGCTGATCGATCCGAAGCAGGAACTGCGGGTGCGGCTGGAAGCGATTGGCCTGGATGCGCGTGTGCGCCAGACCTGGCGCGTCGAGCCCGACGGCACGCCGATCGCGGTCGACGAGCCGGTCGCCGACTTCGGCCTGCGCAACATGGGCTTCCAGGTGCGCTACCGCTACGAACTCGCGCCGCTGTCACACCTGTACATCGCCTACGTGCGCGGCGGTGACCTGTATGACGAGGAGATCGGCCGGCCGTTCAATGCGACCGATGAATTCAGCGGCGCGTTCGACCTGCGCGACAGCGAGCAGTTGCTGATCAAGCTCTCGTACCGCTTCGAGATCTGACCGCGCGCGCCTAGTCGTCGCCCGACGTGGCGGCCGCGGCAAGCGGCCAGTGCGAGGGCGTGACGATCCCGAACAGCCCCTCGCGCGCCGCACGGCGGGCGAGTGCAAGCACTTCGAGGTCGCGGCTCACCAGCCAGCGTGCACCGGCGCGATAGGCGAGTTCGATGAACTTCTGATCGTCCGCGTCGCGGCAGCGCGGCAGGGGCCGGTCCGGTGCGCCGGGTCCCACGCATTCGCAGCGTGCATCGAGCGCGGCTTCGAGCGCCGCGCGCTGCGCCTCGTCGAGCATGAGTTGCGGATAGCGCAGCACGCGCCGCCACTCCCCGCGGCAGGCCTCGTCGATCACTGCGACCACGTCGCCTGCGATCAACGCACGGTCCAGCCCGGCGGCGCGCGGATCGCGGAAATGCAGCAGGTCCAGCCAGACATTCGTGTCCAGCACCGCGCGCGGCGCGCCTGTCATGACAGGACGATCAGGGCGACATTTCGCGCAGGTCGGCGCTCACGATGCGCCATGCACCTTCGTTGTCGGCAAAACGCAGCACGTAGCGGCCGATGAAACGGCGCTGCGCACCATCGCGCTGGCGCATGGTGAGCGACACCGGGACTTCCGTCTGGCGGCTTTCGGCCGTTGTCTGGATGCTGTTCGCCGCGCTGAGTTCGACGGCGTAGCCTTCGGTCTGCGAGAACACCTCGGCGAACTGCTGCGCCGACTGGCCCGACGCGCGGCCACCGTCATCCCACAATGCGTAGGCCTGGCTGTAGGCGCCGCTGTTGAGCGCCGCGTAGTAATCGCGCACGACGTTGACCGCGTCCTGCGGCGACACGTCACCCGCGCGCGGTTCGCCTTCCGGCGATGCCGGGTTCATCGGATCGACCGGCGCTTCGCCCGGCAGCGCCGCCGTCGCGTCTTCGCCCACCGCCGCCTCGGGAAGCAGCGCCGGGTTCTGCGCTGCGGCTTCGTCGATCGCACGCGCCGCCGGCATGCCGGTGACGCCGCCGCCCGAGGCCCCTGCGGGCATGGGCAGCGACGACGCGTCGTCCGAGCCACTCGCGCCGCGCGACGCCACGCCCGTGTCGCGATCGCCGCAAGCGGTCAGTGCAAGAGCAAACGCAAGGCAGGCGGCAAGGGTGGTGCGCATCGTCGGGTGATCTCAGTTGCCCAGGTGGACCACCACGCGGCCCGCATCGATCTGCGTGCTCGTGATGCGCCGGGCCCCCAGGCGGCCGACCAGGCTGTCGTCGAATTGGTACACCGGTTCGTCGCGCGCGTAGTCGACCAGCCACCGGTTGAGCGCACCGCGGGCGGTGTTGTTCATGACGCCGCCGAGCGCAGGGATGTCGACCTGCTCGAGGGCGGGCTCCATGAGGTGCAGGCCGCGCGTGGCGGGATCGTAGCGCAGCGCGCTGGTGAGCGCGAAATGCCCGTTCGGGGAGCGGCTGTCGCTGCCGAA
>CADCUA010000148.1 GCA_902805755.1 uncultured Lysobacter sp. | reverse complement strand
GCCGCCGCACGCACGGCGGCGGGGCTGGTGAACAGCGCGACCGGCGCCGCCAGCGCGGCCGCTAGCGCCTGCCGCGTCTGGCCGTCCGCGTGCAGCACCAGCCGGCAGGTCGACAGCGCGATCAGCCCGGCGCCCGCGCGCGCCGCCGCCTGGCGCAGACCCGCGTGCTCGCCACGCGGACGCAGCGAGATCACGTACCATCCGGGCGGCCTGAGCGGGCGGGCAGTCATGCCCGCAAGCTTCGCATACCCATTTCCCCCGGTTTTTTCCATGACCCACGACGACGCCCTGCAGCGCCTTGCCCACCATTACGCCTCCATGCCGCCGGTCGCGCGCATGGAGCTGTCCGTCGCCGGATTCGACGGCGATCGCCTGCGCCTGCACGCGCCGCTTTCGGTCCACGTCAACGACAAGGGCTGCGCATTCGGCGGCAGCCTGGCGTCGATGATGACGCTCGCCTCGTGGGGGCTGGTCTCGTTGCAGGTCGAGCGCGCCGGGCTGGACGCGGACGTGTTCGTCGCCGACAGCCAGATCCGCTACCTCGCGCCGCTGTTTGCCGATCTCGACGTGGAAGCCGAGGCCGCCCCGGAAGCGGACTGGACGCTGTTCACGAACACGCTGCGCCAGCGTGGCCGCGCCCGCACCGGGCTGGTCGCGCGCGCCCGCCTGCCCAGCGGTGGCACGGCGACGGAGTTCACCGCGCGCTACGTTGCGATCCTGCGCCGCTGATCGGCGGAACCGGGCTAGGATGCCTGCTGACCCGCTGCGGAGCCCGCCATGTCCGTTTCGACCCTGATCCGGCTGCTCGGTGTGGCCGTGCTGCTCATCCTGGCCGCCTGTACAAGCCCGGGGCCGAAGCAGGCCGACGCGCTGGACCAGCAGCAGTACGCATGGTCGGCCGCGATCCGCTGGGGCGATTTCGACGGTGCGGTCAACCTGCTCGACCCCCAGTTGCGCAAGGCCAGCCCGCCCACCGCGCTGGAGCTGGAACGCTACAAGCAGGTGCAGATCTCCGCCTACCGCGACAAGGGCAGCAGCCGCGACCCCGAGGCGGGCACCGCGGTGCGCGACATCGAGATCGGCGTGATCAACCGCCACACCCAGTCCGAGCGCACCGTGCGTTATCGCGAGACCTGGCGCTGGGATGCGCAGGCCAAGACCTGGTGGGTGACCAGCGGCCTGCCGGATCTGTGGAGCGGGCAGTAGCTTTTGCGCCCGCTGCGGCGGTCGGCGACAATCGCCGGCCCCGTGCCGATGGCTTCTTGCCTTGAACTTCGATGAACTGCTGGCCTTCGCCGGCCGCCACCCCTACCTCGCGCTCGGGCTGCTCGGCCTGACCCTCGCAATCATCTACACCGAGATCGCCCGCCTCACGCGCGGCTACAAGGCACTGCGCCCGGCCGAACTAACCGCGCTGATCAACCGCGAGAACGCGCTGGTCATCGACCTGTCGCCCGCCAAGGAGTTCGAAAAAGGCCATATCGCCGGCAGCCGCTCGGTGCAGCCCAGCCAGTTCGATCCCGAAAGCAAGCTGCTGGCGAACGCGAAGTCGCTGCCGGTGGTGATGGTGTGCCGCACCGGCCAGGGCTCCGGCGACGCCGCCGCGCGGCTGAAGAAGGCCGGCTTCGAGCAGGTCTATTGGCTGGACGGCGGGATCATGGCCTGGCAGCAGGCCGACCTGCCGCTGGTGAAGGGCCGCGCCTGATCCCGGGCCGGCGCCTGTCCGGCCCGTTTTATTCCCGAAAACCGCAGCGTCCGCGTCCGTTGGGCGCCGATCGGTGCATGCCATAATCGCCCCCTTTTCCGCCTGCTGGAGCCCCACCATGACCGACGAAACCCTGATTGGCGCGAACGCCGCCGCCGACGCCAACGACGGCCCGGCCTTCACGGTCGAGAAGCTCTACGTCAAGGACGTCTCGTTCGAAGTGCCCGGCGCGCCGGCCGTGTTCAACGAGGCCGGCCAGCCGCAGCTGCAGATGAACCTCAACCAGAGCGTGCAGCGCCTCAACGACAATGCCTATGAAGTCGTGCTCGGCATCACCCTGACCTGCACCGCCGACGACAAGCCGCTGTACCTCGTGGAAGTGAAGCAGGCCGGCGTGTTCGGCCTGACCGGTTTCGATGCGCAGACGCTCGACGCGATGCTCGGCACGCACTGCCCGAACGTGCTGTACCCGTACGCCCGCCAGCTGATCAGTGAGCTGATCCAGTCCGGCGGCTTCCCGCCGTTCCTGCTGCAGCCGATCAACTTCGATGCGCTGTATGCCGAAGGCCTGCGCCAGCGCGCGCAGCAGGAAACCCTGGCCGGCACCGAGGCTGCGGGCAACGCCTGACCTCGCCGCCGCACGACACATGGCCGACATGACCGAACCCACGTTGACCGTCGCGGTGCTCGGCGCCGGCTCGTGGGGCACGGCGCTGGCGGCCCTGATCGCCCGGCACGGCCATCGCGCCGTGCTCTGGGGCCGCGATGCCGACGTGATCGCGGCGATCAACGCGGGCCACGAAAACCCCCGCTACCTGCCGGGCATCGTGCTGCCGGCGTCGCTGCAGGCGACCGGCGAGCTCGCCGAAGCCCTGGCGACGGCCGACATCGTGTTGCTTGCCGTGCCCTCGCACGCGTTCGCCGACACCCTGCGCGCGGCCGCCCCGCACCGGCGCCCGGGCGCCGGCGTGGCGTGGGCGACGAAGGGCTTCGAGCCCGGCAGCGGGCGCTTCCTGCATGAAGTGGCCGGCGAAGTCCTCGGCGCGCAGATCGCGCTCGCGGTCGTCACCGGCCCGTCGTTCGCGAAGGAAGTCGCGATCGGGCTGCCGACCGCGCTGACCGTGCATTCCGACAGCCCGGCGTTCGCGCAGGCGGTGGCCGAAGTGCTGCACGGCGCCGCGTTCCGTGCCTACACCGGCAACGACATGCTCGGCGCCGAGCTCGGCGGCGCGATGAAGAACGTGCTGGCCGTGGCGACCGGCGTGGCCGATGGCATGCAGCTTGGCCTCAATGCGCGCGCCGGCCTGATCACGCGCGGGCTCAACGAGATGCTGCGGCTCAACCATGCGATCGGCGGCCAGCCGGAAACGCTGATGGGCCTGGCCGGGCTCGGGGATCTGGTGTTGACCTGCACCGGCGATCTGTCGCGCAACCGCCGCCTCGGGCTTGCGCTCGGGCGCGGGCAGTCGATCGAGGACGCCGTACGCGAGATCGGCCAGGTGGTCGAATCGATGCAGACCGCCGACGAGGTCATGCGCCAGGCGCAGCGCCACGGCGTCGAGCTGCCGATCTCCAGCGCCGTGCAGGCGGTGCTGCACGGCCGCATCACGCCCGCCGATGGCCTGCGCCAGCTGCTCGCGCGCGAGCAGAAAGCCGAATACCCGCGCGATCTGTTCTGCTGATCCTGTCGCGGTCGCCACAAAGAAAAAGCCCGGCCGGAGCCGGGCTTTTCATGTGCGGATAAATCCGCCGAACGATCTTAGAACGTGAAGCGCGGGCCCACGAACAGCTGGGTGTCGCCTTCGGAGAACTTCACGTCACCGGACACGCCCCAGTTCGGGCTGAACTTCACCTGCGCGCCAACGCGGCCGTAGAAGTCACCGTCGTACTCCTCGCCGTCCTCGAAGCCGGCCATCGCATAGCCTTCGAAGTTCGGCGCAAGCGCGCCGCGCACGCCGGCTTCGACGCTGTAGCCGCCGAAGCTGTCGCCAGCGACTTCCGCGCGCTCGTAGGCGACGCGCGTCACCAGGTCGGCATTCGGGGCAATCTCGTGGTTGTAGCCCACGCCCGCGCGCATCAGGTCGATGTCGAAACCGTCGTTGCGCACGCCCTCGAACTCGAAGTCGTCGACTTCCTGACCGCTGAAGCCGCCGAAGATGTGGAAGTTCGGAGCGATCGCGAACGAGCCGTTGCCGCCGAAGCCTTCGGCATCGCCGAAGTCGGTGTCGGTGCGCACGTAGCCGCCTTCGACGAAGTTGTAGGACACGCCCTCGGCCGCATTGGCGGCGAACGGCAGGGTGGCCAGCAGGGTCAAGCCGAGCAGGGACTTGCGGAAGGTCGTGTTCATAAGCTCTCCAGGAGGCAGGGGT
>CADCUA010000147.1 GCA_902805755.1 uncultured Lysobacter sp. | reverse complement strand
AACAGGCCAAGTTTTATCAGCGTCCCCATCGTCTAGAGGCCTAGGACATTACCCTTTCACGGTAGCGACCGGGGTTCGAATCCCCGTGGGGACGCCACTCTTCAGAACGCAGGGCTCGGGAAACCGGGCCCTGCGTTTTTTTTGCGTGTTAAAGAAGTTGATGTGCTGGATGCGGCGGTTTGCGGCAGCCAACACAGGCGCGTGTTGATGCGCCCGCGAGTTCTTACCGCGCGATCATCGTCGCGCGGTAAGAACGTGTTTTCAGAGCATCAGCTCTGCAGAGCTCTAAGAGTTACCGAAGGCGGCGCATCCAGCACGCGCCTCGTAGCAAACAGGCCGGCGAGCAGCGCCGCAAGGGCGCCCACTGCAGCGCCCGCGAGCGCGAGCCGCAGGTCAAACTGCCAGGGCAGGTCGAACACCCGCGTCGCAATGACGCCGGACAGCACCGAGGCCGCAATCGCGGCGGTAACGCCGGAGATGATGCCTATCACGAGAAATTCCGATGCCTGCGCGAGTCGCAGCTGCGCGCGGCTGGCGCCCAGCACGCGCATCACGCCGCCCTCGAGCAGGCGCTCGTCCTGGCTTGCGCTCACGGCCGCGAACAGCACCAGCACACCTGCCGCGAGGGCGAACCAGAAGACCACCTGCACGATCATCGCAACCTGATCGCCGGTGCTGCGTACCTGCGCGAGCAGCGCATCGATGTCGATGACCGAGAGGTTGGGAAACTGCGCAACCAGCTCGGCGGTGAAGCGCGGCTGCGAGCGTGGAACACTGACGGCCGTGATGTAGCTCGCCGGGTAGTCATCGAGTGACCCGGGCGACGCCAGCACGAAGAAATTCGGTTGGAAGCTCTCCCATTCCACACGACGCAGGCTGGTGACGCTCGCTTCGAATCGTTGGCCGGCGATGTCGAACGCGACGCGGTCACCGATCTTCCAGCCCAGCGTTTCCGCGAAACGTTCCTCGACCGACAGCTCCGGCCGGGCAGGGCGACCCGCCCCCCAGAACCGGCCGGCGGTGACTTCGTTGTCCTCGCCAAGGCGTTCGGCCACCGACAGGTTGAACTCGCGTTCGGCCAGGCGCTGTGCCCGCCTGTCGTCATCAGCGTAGGACTCACCGCTGACCAGCTGCCCGTTATGCGCCGAGAGCCGCGCGCGGATCATCGGGAACAGTTGTGGCGTGCCAAGCCTGCGCTCGGCCATGAATGCCTGCATCGGTTCAATCTGGTCCGGCTGGACGTTGACGATGAAGCGGTTCGGCGCGTCCGCCGCCAAGCGCAGTTGCCAGCGATCGAGCAGGTCGGTGCGCACGAACGTCAGCAGCAGCAGGACCATCAGCCCGAGCCCCAGCGCGGAAATCTGCGCAACACTCGCTGCCGCACGTCGACTGACGTTCGCAAGGCCGTAGCGGAGGCTGCCGCGAAGCCGGCCGCGTGCGCGTCGGACCACCGCAACCAGTCCCCAGCCGAGCAATGCGAGCACGGCGAGTGTCGCGCAGATGCCGCCTAGCATCGCAGCGGCAAGGACAGGCGAGCCTGCTTTCCACCAGAGCAGCGCCGCTAGCGCGCCAAGGCCGAGCAGCGCGACCAGCACGGCACTGGGCTCGGTCGGGTCCAGGTCGCGCCGCAGCACGCGCAGTGCCGGCACACGTCGCAGCGCGAGCACCGGCGGTGCGCCGAACGCAAGAAGCACCGTCATCCCGACGCCGAGCCCCGCCGCGGCGGGCTGCCAACCGGCGGGTGGAATCGACAGGCCCAGCGACTGTTCCAGCCACCCGCCCACGGCCCATTGCAGCGCGAAGGCGAGGACGACACCGATCACGCTCGCGAAAACGCCGAGCAGTACAAGTTCACCGATATGGATGACGGCGAGCGTGGTCTGGCTGGCACCGAGGCAGCGCATGACCGCCGCGCCCGCGCGGTGGCGCTCGCTGTGCCGGCGCGCGGCCATCGCGACGGCAACTGCGGCCAGCACCACGGACACAAGGGCTGCGAGCCCGAGGAACCGGCCGGCGCGATCAAGCGCGGAACGCATCTCCGGACGAGCATCTCCAATCGTTTCCAGCCGCTGTCCGCGCGCCAGAGCCGCTCGAGCCGTCCGGGTGAAGCGCTCGACCGCTGCCGCGTCACCTGCAACCGCGAGCCGGTACCCGACGCGGCTGCCTTCCTGCACCAGTCCGGTGCCCGGGAGGTCGGCAAGGTTGATCAGCACCTTTGGGGCCACGTTGAAGTAGTCCATTGCCGCGTCGGGTTCCTGCGTGACCAGAGCCGACAGTTGAAGCGTCGCTTCACCAATCGAAACGGTGTCGCCGAGTCGAGCGCCGAGCGTGTCGGCGCCGGCACGCGTCATCCACACCTGTCCCGCTGCCGGCACCGCTTGCGCGTCCCGTTCCACGCCACGAGCGTCGACCAGACGAATCGCGCCGCGCAGGGGATAGCCCGGCCCCAGCGCACGAAGCTCGCCCAGCTGCAGCCGCGTATCGTCGCCTTCGCCCACCCGGATCATGGTCTGCATGTCCTGCGTCAGCGCATGGCGCAGGCCCGGCTCGCGCGCGCCTGCTGCAATCGAACCCGCAATGGGCGAGTCGCCGCGTACCACCGCGTCGCCGCCGATCAACCGGTTCGCCTCGATAGCCAGCCCACGCTCGGCGCGATCGGTGATGAAACCCACCGATGTCACCGACAGGACTGCGAGCACCAGTGCGGACAACAGGATGCGCACTTCGCCGGCGCGCAGATCCCGGCGTAACTGGCGCCAGGCCAACCTCAGGTTCCTCATGCGACCGCCGAATCCTGATTGACGAGCCGGCCGGCCTCGATGCGCAGGCGTCGGGAGCAGCGGCGCGCGAGCGCCTCGTCGTGCGTGACGAGCACGAGCGTCGTACCGCTGTCGGCATTCAGCGCGAATAACAGGTCGATGATCGTCTCCCCCGTGTGCGTGTCGAGGTTCCCGGTGGGCTCATCGGCAAACAGCAGCGAGGGGCGGGTCACGAATGCGCGGGCGAGGGCGACGCGCTGCTGCTCTCCGCCCGACAGCTGTCGCGAATAGTGGCCCAGACGCTCGCCGAGGCCGACAGCCTCCAGCATCGCGCGCGCCGGTGACTCGGCATCGCGATCACCGCGCAGCTCCAGCGGGAGCATCACGTTCTCCAGCGCGGTCAGCGAAGGCAGCAGCTGGAAGTTCTGGAAGACGAAGCCGACGCTCTCGGCCCGCACCCGCGCACGGCCGTCCTCATCGAGTGATGACAGCGGCCGACCGGCAAGCCGCACCTCGCCTTCGCTGGGTGTGTCCAGCCCGGCGAGCAGCGAAAGCAGCGTGCTCTTTCCCGAACCCGATGCACCTACGATCGCGACCGTATCACCGGGTGAGACGGAAAACTCGACGCCTTCGAGGATGACCAGCTCGCCACCGGGCAGCGGAACCCGCTTGCCCAGCGAGGAAACCTGAAGCGCCGCCAGCGCGTCCGGACGACTTTCAGCTGCAGGTGGGAAAGCAGCGGCCATGATGTTCACTGACGTCCTTTTTATGTTTTCGGCTGCGGGCATTGCCCCGCAGCCACGGGAGAATTGCGAATGAAGGTGGGATATGTGGCTTGGCGCAGCTGGGTTCAATGCGCGGCGATGGCTCTGCTGCTGGCGGTGGTAGCTCCTGCAATCGCGGATTCGGCGGCGCGATCGGCGAAGACCCGGACCGTCCTGGTGGTCGGCGACTCGCTTTCAGCTGCCTACAACATGCCGACCGGGCAGGGCTGGGTTGCGCTGACGGGCGAGCGGATTTCGAAGACGCGTCCGAACTGGCGCGTGGTGAACGCCAGCGTGAGCGGCGAGACGACCGCGGGCGGGCGCTCGCGCATCGATCGGGAGCTCAAGCGGGCCAGGCCGCACGTCGTGGTGATCGAACTCGGGGCCAACGACGGCCTGCGTGGTCTGCCGCTGGCGCAGACGCGCGCGAATCTCGATGCGATGGTGTCCGCAGCGAAGGCGGCAGGTGCGAAGGTGCTGTTGATCGGTATGCGCATGCCTCCGAATCTGGGCGGCTCATACACGAAAGGGTTTGCAGCGAATTACCAGGCGGTCG
>CADCUA010000146.1 GCA_902805755.1 uncultured Lysobacter sp. | reverse complement strand
CGTGTATATGAAAGGCTTATAGATCGCATTGATAAATCTCGTTTGTCATATATCACGCACTGCAGCATGGTCGACTCATCAGGTATCAGGAGAAGACGCATGGCGGCAGTACTCAATTTTTCGTGTGACCCGGCCTCGGGCGTCGAGATCCTCGGCCACTACCCGACGCAGGCTGCATTGCTGCCCGCGACCGCGCTGGAGTTTCTGGGCACGTTGCACCGTGCGTTCGAGCCGGTCCGCCAGGCGCGGCTCGCGGCGCGCCGGGAGCGGCAGGCGTTCTTCGATGCCGGTGGCCTGCCGGACTTCCGCGCAGACACTCGCGCGATCCGCGACGGCGACTGGCGCGTTGCGCCATTGCCGGTCGCGCTGCTGGATCGCCGTGTGGAGATCACCGGACCGGTCGATCCGAAGATGGTCATCAACGCGCTGAACTCCGGCGCGAAAGTGTTCATGGCCGACTTCGAGGACAGCACCACGCCGACCTGGACGAATCTGCTCACCGGCCAGCAGGCGCTGCGTGACGCGGTCGCGGGCACGCTCGAGTTCAATGCCGCCGGCGGCAAGCACTACCGGCTCAAGCCGTTCGATCAGCAAGCCGTGCTGATGCTGCGCCCGCGCGGCTGGCACCTGGACGAGAAGCATGTGCTCGTCGACGGCGCGCCGATGTCGGGCAGCCTGTTCGACGCCGGCCTGTTCGCATTCCACAACGCGCACGCCTTGGCCGCGAAGGACCGTGGCCCGTATCTCTACCTGCCCAAGCTGCAGTCGATGGAAGAGGCGCAGCTGTGGAACGACGTGCTCGGCTTCATCGAGCGCGCGCTCGGGCTGCCGGCCGGGCAGATCAAGGTCACGGTGCTGATCGAAACGCTGCCGGCCGTGTTCGAGATGGACGAGATCCTGCACGCGCTGCGCGGCCGCATCGCCGGGCTGAACTGCGGGCGCTGGGACTACGTGTTTTCCTACCTCAAGACGTTCCGCGCGCACAGCGACAAGGTGCTGCCCGAACGCGCGCAGGTGACGATGACGCAGCCGTTCCTGAAGGCCTACGTGGACCTGCTGATCCAGACCTGCCACAAGCGTGGCGCGCATGCGATGGGCGGCATGGCGGCGCAGATCCCGATCTCCGGCAACCCGGAAGCGACCGAGGCCGCGTTCGAGAAAGTGCGCGCCGACAAGCTGCGTGAAGTGACCGCCGGCTGCGACGGCACCTGGGTTGCGCATCCCGCGCTGGTGCCGGTGGCGCGCGAAATTTTCGACGCGCACATGCCGGGCGAGCACCAGCAGCATGTGTTGCGCGAGGACGTCACGGTGACGCGCGATGCACTGATCACCCCGTCGCTGGGCTGCATCACGCGCGCCGGGTTCGAGGGCAACGTCGAAGTCTGCGTGCGGTATCTGGCCGCATGGCTGGACGGCCTGGGCTGCGTGCCGATCCACGGGCTGATGGAAGACGCGGCGACCGCCGAGATCGCGCGCGCGCAGCTGTGGCAGTGGCTGCACCGCCCGCAGCAGCCCGGCAGCGACTGCCCGACCGGCGTATGCCTGGAAGACGGCACGCCGGTGGATTTCGCGCTGCTCGAACGCGCGCTGTTGCCGCTGCCCAGCCGTCTGGCGGCGCAGGCCGGTCTGCCGGGCGCGGGTCGGGTGAACGAGGCGATCGAGTTGCTCGAGGCGTTCACCCGCGCCGAGACGCTTGAGGACTTCCTCACGCTGCCGGCGTACCAGCGCATCGATTGACCCAGCGGCGGCCGCGCGGCCGCCGTCTTCCGCAGCTGCACGATCTGCGCCCGCCTCGCGGTGCGCAGTGGGCCCCTGCATGCCGAAATTCCTGCCGCATCCGCGGCGCGTTGATTCAAACCCCATCGATATATCAAAGGAGTCCACCATGACCGCCACCCTGCAGACCGCCGCACAACTTGCCCAGCAGTGGGCCACCGACGCCCGCTGGGCCGGCATCACCCGCCCGTACTCGGCCGAGGAAGTCGTGCGCCTGCGCGGCACCGTGCATGTCGAGCATTCGCTTGCGCGCCTCGGCGCCGAGAAGCTGTGGAGCTCGCTGCACACCGAGGACTTCGTCAACGCGCTCGGCGCGATGACCGGCAACCAGGCGATGCAGCAGGTCAAGGCCGGCCTGAAGGCGATCTACCTGTCGGGCTGGCAGGTCGCGGCCGACGCGAACATCGCCGGTGAGATGTACCCCGACCAGTCGCTGTACCCGGCGAACTCGGTGCCGCAGGTGGTCAAGCGCATCAACAACACGCTGCTGCGCGCCGACCAGATCCAGCAGGCCGAAGGCACGGGCGACATCGACTTCCTGCAACCGATCGTGGCCGATGCCGAAGCCGGTTTCGGCGGCGTGCTCAACGCGTTCGAACTGATGAAGGCGATGATCGAGGCGGGCGCGGCTGGCGTGCATTTCGAGGACCAGCTGGCGTCGGTGAAGAAGTGCGGCCACATGGGCGGCAAGGTGCTGGTGCCGACGCGCGAAGCGATCGAAAAGCTCGTCGCCGCACGCCTGGCGGCCGATGTCATGGGCGTGCCGACGCTGATCGTTGCGCGCACCGATGCCGAGGCCGCTGATCTTCTCACCAGCGATATTGACGACAACGACCGCGAGTTCTGCACCGGCGAGCGCACCGTCGAAGGCTTCTACAAGACCAACAACGGCCTGGACCAGGCGATCAGCCGCGGCCTGGCGTACGCGCCGTACGCGGACCTGGTGTGGTGCGAAACCGGCAAGCCGGACCTCGAGTTCGCGCGCAAGTTCGCCGAGGCGATCCACGCGAAATACCCGGGCAAGCTGCTCGCCTACAACTGCTCGCCGAGCTTCAACTGGAAGAAGAACCTCGACGACGCGACGATCGCGAAGTTCCAGAAGGAAATCGCGAGCTACGGCTACAAGTTCCAGTTCATCACGCTCGCCGGTTTCCACGCACTGAACTACGGCATGTTCGACCTCGCGCACGGCTATGCGCGCCGCCAGATGAGCGCGTTCGTCGAGCTGCAGGAGCGCGAGTTCGCCGCGGCCGAGCGCGGCTTCACTGCGGTCAAGCACCAGCGTGAAGTCGGCACCGGCTACTTCGATGCGGTGACGCAGACGATCCAGGGTGCGCAGTCGTCCACCGTCGCGCTCAAGGGCTCGACCGAGGAAGAGCAGTTCCATGGTGATGCGGCGCAGGTCGGGCAGGTGGCGGCGGCGGAAGCGCGGGCGGCGGCCTGAGGGTTTCCTCCGGCCCGGCATGATCGGGCTGGAGGACAAAGTAGAAAAAAGCCCGGCGATAAGCCGGGCTTTTTTATGCTGCACCGCGCGGCCGGGCGCCGCGATCATGCCGCCTGCCGCTCTCCGCGGTCGATCTTGCGGTAGCCGATCGCCTCGGCCAGATGCGCGGTGGCGATGGATTCGCTGCCCGCGAGGTCGGCGATCGTGCGCGCGACACGCAGGATGCGGTGCATTGAGCGCGCCGATAACTGCAGTGCTTCGACCGCGCGTTCCAGCAGGTCGTGGTCAGCGCTTTCGAGGCGGCAACTGGCTGCCATATGGGCAGGAGACAGCCGCGCATTCGGGCGGCCCGCGCGTGCGTGTTGCAACGCACGTGCACGCACCACGCGCTCGCGCACGGTCGCCGTCGTTTCGCCGGCCGGGGCATCGGGGCGTAGTTCCGTTGGCGGAAGGCGCGGGACCTCCACGTGCAGGTCGATGCGATCCAGCAACGGGCCGGAAATGCGTGCCCGGTAGCGGCGGATCGCATCCGGGCTGCAGCGGCAGCGCCCGCTGCTGTCGCCGGCCCAGCCGCAGGGGCAGGGATTCATCGCGGCGACCAGCTGGAACCGCGCCGGGAATTCGCAGCTGCGCGCCGCGCGCGAGACCGTGACCACGCCGGACTCGAGCGGCTCGCGCAGCACCTCGAGTGCCTGCCGGCTCCATTCGGGCAATTCGTCCAGGAACAGAACGCCGCGATGCGCGAGCGAGATCTCGCCCGGCCGCGGCTGCGCGCCGCCGCCGACCAACGCCACGGCGCTCGCGGTGTGGTGCGGCGAACGGAACGGGCGCTCGCGCCAGCGCGACGTATCCAGCCCGCGCCCGCTGACCGAGGCGATCGCGGCTGCTTCCAGTGCCTCCTCGTCCGAAGCTTCGGGCAACAATCCGGGCAGTCGCGAGGCAAGCAGCGTCTTGCCGCAACCGGGTGGACCGACCAATAACAGATGGTGTTCGCCCGCTGCGGCGATCTCCAGCGCCCGGCGCGCATGCGCCTGGCCGCGCACATCGGCCAGATCAGGCGCGCACTCGCTGCGTGGCGCGATCGGCGCGGGTTGCGCGCGCGGCAGCGGCTTGCGCCGGTCGAGCATCGCGCACACCTCCAGCAGCGTGCGTGCGGTCCACGCTTCCACATGGCCGGCGAGCGCCGCTTCCGCGCCGTTGCCCGCTGGCACGACGAGCTTGCGGCCTTCGCGCGCAGCCGCCAGCGCGGCAGGCAGTACGCCATCGACCGCGCGCAACTCGCCGGTCAGCGCGAGCTCGCCGAGAAATTCGTACTCACCCAATGCATCCAGCGGCACCTGCCCACTCGCGGCCAGGATGCCGAGCGCGATTGCCAGGTCGAAGCGGCCGCCGTCCTTGGGCAGGTCCGCCGGCGCCAGGTTGACGGTGATCGCACGCGCCGGGAATTCGAACTGCGCGCAGACGATCGCCGCGCGTACACGATCCTTCGCCTCGCGCACGGCCGCTTCCGGCAGGCCGACGATCGACATGCGCGGCAGGCCACCGGCGAGGTGGACTTCCACGCGCACGGCCGGGGCGTGCACGCCCGATCGCGCACGGGCGTGCACGAGTGCCAGGTTCATGGCGGCGGCTCAGTGGCGCGGCGGTGCAGGCACGGACGAGGCCGCGCCCTGCTGCTGTGCTTCGAGTTCGGCCACCGTGCGCTGCAGGGCCTCGAGCTTCTCGCGCGTGCGCAGCAGCACCGCGCGCTGCACCTCGAACTCCTCGCGCGTCACCAGATCCAGCCGGCCCAGGCCCGACTGCAGCACCGCCTTGAAGTTCTGCTGCAGCTCCGAACGCAGCTCCTGCGCCGACTCCCCGCGCAGGCCCGGCGGCACGAGCGAGCTGAGGCGGCGGGCGAGTTCGTCAATCTGGGTGAGGTCGAGCATGGTGGGGGTCCTTGGCGCAGTGCAGGCAGGGTAGGCGCGGCTGCCGCGGCGCGGCCATCGGTCGGGGCCGTGCCTCCATGTCAGGCAAGTCTGACGCATGACCGCCCTGTCGGTATGACGCGGCGCGCACGGCGGGCCGGACACGCGCGCGGCCACGGTATCCTCGGCGATTGCATCCGGGAGCGCGCAGCCGATGAAGATGGTCATGGCGGTGATCAAGCCGTTCAAGCTCGATGACGTGCGCGAGGCGCTGGCCGAGGCGGGCGTGGCGGGCATCACCGCGACCGAGGTCAAGGGCTTCGGTCGGCAGAAAGGCCATACCGAGCTGTACCGCGGCGCGGAATACGTCGTCGACTTCCTGCCGAAGATCAAGCTGGAAGTGGCGGTGACCGACGATCAGGTTGAGGCCGTGGTCGAGGCGATCATCAAGGCGGCCGGCACCGGCAAGATCGGCGACGGCAAGATCTTCGTGTGGGATCTGGAGCAGGCGGTGCGCATCCGCACCGGCGAGCTGGACGCGGACGCGCTCTAGCGCCGGCCTCAGGCCGTGCCCGGCTGCGGAATCGGCAGGCCAGTGGCGGGCGGCTCGACATCGGTGCCGAGCGCATGCGCGGTCAGCGTGCCGTTATCGCATTCGATGCGGTTACGTCCGTTCCGCTTCGCGTGATACAGCGCCGCGTCGGCGCGCCGCACCAGGCCGCGGAAGCCGTCATCGGTGTCGCGGTATTCGGCAATGCCGATGCTGACGGTGACCTGCAGCCCGGCCGCATGCGCCTGCACGTCCAGCGCCTCGATCGCGGCGAGCAGCCGCTGGGCGATCGGCTGCGCCGCCGCCAGCGAGGTGAGCGGCAGCACGGCGACGAACTCCTCGCCGCCGGTGCGGCCGAGGTGGTCGCCCTTGCGCAGCGCACGCTGGCATTCGCCCGCGACCCGGCGCAGCACGGCATCGCCCGCGGCGTGGCCATAACGGTCGTTGATCGCCTTGAAGCGGTCAACGTCGATTGCGAGCAAGCACACCGGTTGGCTGCGTGCGCGCGCGGTCGCCAGCGCCCGGGTCGCGAAACGTTCGAGGCTGCGACGGTTCGGCACGCCGGTCAGCGCATCGGTCATCGCAAGCGTGTGCAGGCGCCGGCTGCGTCGCAGCTGGCCGATGCCGAGCGCGGCCAGCACGAACAGCAGCCCCATGCTCGTGGCCAGGGCCGCCCGCTGCCACCGCCGCGCCTGCAGTTGCGCCTGCAGCCGCTGCTCCTGCAGCGCTTTTTCCGCGGCGAGCCGACGATGCTCGAGCTCGCGCTGGCTGACATTGAACTGGTGGCGCATCAGCGTTTCCTGCTGTCCCTGCGTGATGCGCTCCAGCGCCGTCTCCGCCTGCAGCACGCCGCGGTACTCGGCCAGCGCTTCGGCGTTGCGACCCATCGCTTCGAGGCTGGCCGCGCGCGCGCGATAGAGCATCAGCCGGTAGCGCAGGTTATCGCTGCCCGAAAGCGCGGCCTGCACTTGCGCGTACTGGCCGAGCGCATCGCGATGGCGGCCCAGCCCGGCCAGCGCCTGCCCACGGCGCAGGTGCAGCAGCAGGTCGATGTTCGAGCTCTCGCCCAGTGACTGCAGCGTGGCCTCTGCCTGGGCAAGCAGGTGCAGCGCGCGTGCGTGCTCGCCGCCCAGCACGCGCGAGGCGGCCAGTGCGATGCGCGCGATCGCCGTATCACGAACGAAGCCGTGGCGCTCGGCGAGCTGGAGCGCTTCCTCCAGCGGTCGCGCGGACGCGACCGCATCGTTGCGGTCGTGATGCAGGTAGCCCTGCTGCACCAGCGCGGTATACAGGGTCTGCAAGTCCTTGCGCTCGCGTGCGCTCTTTTCGCTGCGCTTGAGGTAGGGCAACGCCTTGTCGTGTTCGCCCATGCGGCGATAGGCGGTGCCCAGTGCGAGCACGTTGCCCTCGGCGAGCCGCGTCAGGCCCGCACGCTCGTACACGCGTTGGACCTGCATCAGATCCAGCAGCGCGGCCGCCGGCTCGCCGCGTGCCGAGGTGGTAGACGCACGCAGTTGCAGCCCTTCGCCGAGCAGGCGCATCCGCCCGCTGCGTTGCGACAGCTCGATGCCCCGCGTGTAGGCGTCGACTGCCGCCTGTTCGCTGCGCTGCATCGACAGCGCGTTGCCGTGGCAGTAATGCAGGCGGATCTGCGCATCGGCATTGGCCGCGCGACGCGCCTGTTGGAGCAGGCGTCCGGCGTGCCGGGCGGTGCCCGCCGCATCCGTATAGACGTCTTCGCCGCAGCGCATCGCCTCGTATCGCAGCTGCCGCACCGGATCGCCCGGTGGCAGCATGCTGCGCAGCCGCTCCAGCTGCTGCCCCCGGAACAGGGCCTGGTCGTCGTGCATGCGTGGCTCGGCATCGATCGCGGCGAACGCCGCGTCGAAACGGGCGGCCGACGGCGCCTGAGCATTCGCCGCGCATGCGGCCAGCCACAGCGTCGCGCACGCGACGGCGCGACGGGCGAATCTGCCGCGCCGGGTGTTCACGCCCCGGCCTCGACGCGATTGCGGCCAAGCCGCTTGGCGCGGTACAGCGCCTCGTCGGCCCGGCGGGTCAGGTCGCCCAGGTCGGTTTCCTCGGCTTTCAGCGCGGCCGCACCGATGCTCAAGGTGATGCGAAGCCCGGGGACGAGGTCGTCCAGCGCCAGCGCCTCGGCGCTGCGCCGCAGGCGTTCGGCGATCGGAAGCGCCGCGTGCAGGTCGGTGTCGGGCAGCAGCACGAGGAACTCCTCGCCGCCAACCCGGCCCATGCGATCGAACTGGCGCAGCGTGCCCTGGCAGGCGCGTGCGACACGGATCAGCGCCTCGTCACCGGTAGCGTGGCCGTATGTGTCGTTGATGGATTTGAAGCGGTCGATGTCGACAGTGAGCGCCGTCAGCGCCGAACCGGTCTGGCGCGCCTCGTCCAGCGCATCCTCCCCGAACAGCTCGATGCTGCGGCGGTTCGCCACGCCCGTCAGCTCGTCAGTAAGCGCCAGCGCGCGCAGGCGCCGCAGGCGGCGGACCTGGCGATATACCAGCGCGCCGAGTGTCACGATCAGCAACAGGCCGAGGCCGAGCGCGATCCACTGCCAGCGACGCGCGCCGACGAGTGCGCTGACCTGCTGCTCGCGCAGCGTCGATTCCTTTTCCAGCCGGCGGTTGTGGTCATCGCGCCGCGCGGCATCGAACTGGTAGCGCAGCACCATCGTGCGCTGGTCGCCCATCTTCTTGCGCAGCACCTCGCGCAGGGCCAGGAAACGCTTGGTGTCGTCGACCGCATCCTGCATGCGGCCCACCGCTTCCAGACTCGCGGCGCGCTCGGGATAGAGCAGGGCGAGATAGCGCTCGTTGCCGCCGGCCTCGAAATCCCGAGCGGCATTGTCGAAATGCGCGAGCGCCGCCGCGTGCTGGCCGAGGCCGGCGCGCGCCTGGCCGTAATACAGCTCGATCATTCCGTAATTGGAGGTGTCGCCGATCGCGGTGAACTCGCGGCTCGCCTGCGCGGTCATGCGCAACGCTTCGTCGTACTTGCGCTTCATCAGCAGCGCGCCGGCGATGCCCAGGTGCGCCGCCGGCAGGTCGTATTTCCAGGTGTGGCGCTTGGCGAGCTGCTCGGCCTCGCGGTACATCGCCAATGCCTGGTCGGGCTGCTGCAGGCTTTCGTAAACGAAGCCCAGCTGCAGCAGGTCCAGGACCAGGAAATCCCAGCGCTTGTTTTTCCGCGAGTTCTCGCGACTGGCCTTGAGGTATTCCAGCGCCTGGTCGTATTGCCCCATGCGGCGGTACGCGATCGCGATGTTCTGCAGGTTCGCGTCGGCGGCATGACGGTAGCCGCCGGCATCGAAGCGCTGCTGCGCCTGCATGAAGTCCAGCAGCGCCAGCGCCTGGTCGCCCAGCAGCGAGCGGATGCCGCCGCGCAGCACCAGACCCTCGGCCACCATGCGCGAGTCCTCGCTCGCATGCGCGAGCGCCAGGCCGGCCTCGTAACCGGCCAGCGCGGTCTGCGGCGTTTCCACCGTCTCGCGGTAGCCGGCCTCGCAGTACTGCAGGCGGATCTGCGCAGTGCGGTCACCGGCCTGCCGCGCCTGCGCAAGGGCCGCCTTCGCGTACTCGAAGCCGGCCTTCATGTCCTCGAAGTCGACGACGCACGACAGCATCTTGTAGCGCAGATCGCGCCGCACATCGCCGGGAGGAACGAGCGCCTTGAGCCGCACGGTCTGGCGCCGCCGCTCCTCCAGCGACAGCACGGTGGCATCGTCGTCCAGATGGCTGAACAGTGTGTCGAACGCTGCCGCCGATGGCGCCGCACGCGCGTCGCCCATGCCGAGCGCGCCCGTCGCGACCAGCGCGGCGAGTCCGAGCGACAACCAGCGATTGCGGCAACACAGCAGCATGGGGTCCGCCTGGGACAGGAGCGTCGGGCACGGGCGAAACGGCCTTGGCCGCATCGCCAATCGAGCCCGGCCCCGGCGGGCCGGAATGAAGCCCCGGATCAGCCGCCCAGGGCGCGCGCCACGAACGGAGGCAGCGTCTGCGCCCCCCGGTGAGTGTCGGCACTGTAGTAGAGCGACTTCAGCGAATCCGTGCGTACGTCACGTTCGCGGAAGGAGAAGTTCTCGCCGGCCGGCTTGCGCGCCAGCGTGCAGCTCCACCAGCCGGTCGGGTAGCACGGCTGCGGGAACGGCAGGGTCTGGAACGAGCGGAAACCGGCCTTGCCCATCTCCGCGCGCATCTCCTTGATCAGCTCGATCAGCATCAGCGGCGATTCGGACTGCTGCACCAGGATGCCGTCCTCGCGCAGCGCGGCGAAGCAGCTCTCGTAGAACGCGCGGTTGAACAGCCCCTCGGCCGGGCCGACCGGGTCGGTCGAATCCACGATCACGATGTCGACGCTGTTCGGCGCGCAGTTCTTCATGTACGCAACGCCATCGTCGAACATCAACTGCGCGCGCGCATCGTTGTTGGACTCGCACAGCTCCGGGAACCACTTCTCGGCCATGCGCGTG
>CADCUA010000145.1 GCA_902805755.1 uncultured Lysobacter sp. | reverse complement strand
GTGCAGAGCCCGGAGGACGCCGAATACGAGGACATGCCGCGCAACGCAATCGCGACCGGCCGCATCGACTTCGTGCTGCCCACGGTGGACATCCCGCAGAAGCTGATCGAGTTGTGGACCAACGCGCAGCGCATCATCCTGCCGCCGGCGCCCGAAGCGCACGGCCCCCTGACGTGCACCGCCGCCGATACACGCGAAGAGTCCGAGCAGGCGCTGCGCGACATCATTGACCTGCTCGCCGCGCGCAGCGGCCACAACTTCCGCCACTACAAGCGCGCCACGGTGCTGCGCAGGATCGAGCGGCGCCTGCAGGTCAACATGCTGCCGGACCTGTCCGCGTATCGCGACTACCTGCGCGAGACGCCCGGGGAAACGCCGCTGCTGCTGGACGACATGCTGATCAGCGTGACGAACTTCTTCCGCGACCGGGACTCGTTCGAGGCGCTGGAGCGTGACGTGATCCCGGCGCTGGCCGCCGAGCACGGACCCGACGAACAGGTGCGCGTGTGGGTGCCGGCCTGTGCGACGGGCGAGGAGGCGTACTCGGTCGCGATGCTGCTGGCCGACCATGCCGCGACGCTCACTTCGCCGCCGGAATTCCAGGTGTTCGCCAGTGACATCGACGAACGCGGGCTGTCGGCCGGGCGCGCCGGGACCTATCCCGCTTCCATCGTCACCGACGTGCCACCCGCGCGGCTGCGCCAGTTCTTCACCAAGGAGCAGCATCGCTACCGCATCAACAAGGCGATTCGCGAGCGCGTGCTGTTCGCACAGCACAACGTGCTGCGCGATCCGCCGTTCTCCAAGCTCGACCTGGTCTGCTGCCGCAACCTGCTGATCTATCTCGAGCGCGATGTCCAGGCGCGCCTGCTCGAAGTGTTCCATTTCGCCCTGCGTCCGGGCGGGATACTGTTTCTGGGCAGTTCGGAATCCGCGGATTCCGCCTCACGTTATTTCGAAGTGGTCGACAAGAAGAACCGCATCTATCGTGCGCGTGGCCTGTCGCGCCAGAGCCGCCCCATCGCCACGCTGCCGCTGCAGATGGCCGGGCGCCCGCGCGCCCCGGCCGGGCCGGTTGCGCCGGGGCCCGAACGGCGAGGCTTTTCATTCGCGGAAGTGCATC
>CADCUA010000144.1 GCA_902805755.1 uncultured Lysobacter sp. | reverse complement strand
ACCGTAGGAGTTGTCCGCCCCCACCTGGATCACGGCTATCTCCGGCGGGAACCGGCCGAGGAAGAGCGGCGTCGAGGAGGTATTGGAACCGTGGTGGGTGACTTTCAGGACGATGAGGACAGCAACCTGCGGTTCCTGGACGTGTGCACGAGCGGGTTGTTGGGCTTCGGCACGAAGCACTACCTCGTTCCCGCCGAGGCCATAGCCGAGGAGTCTCCGGGTGCGGTGACCCTCAAGGTAGACCAACAGAGCGTGGAGAGCGCCCCGACGTTGGCCAACCCGAAGGGCGCACCAGGCGAGGAGCTACAGCGCGCCGCCCTCGAGCACCGGAGCGACGTGTGGTGGCCAGAGCCGGGCGGCCGCGCGGCGACGGCCGGGCGTGTCAGGTGCGTCCGCCACGGCTTGCACGTCGCGGTCCAGATCGCGCGGGCCCCAGGCGTAATACAGCACGGCGATATCGAACAGCAGCCCGCCCAGTCCCAGCAGCGGTTGCACGAGCGCGGCCTGCAGCAGCGCGGCGGCGATGACCGGTGGCGCGATCGCCAGTGCGACGTGGGCGGCCGTCGCGTGCGTCGCGCCTGCAGACGTGCGCGCGTCCAGCCAATGCAACCAGGCGCGGAACCAGCCGTAGCGGCGGACCCGCGCGCCCATCGACGGCGCGGCCTGCGCAAGTACGAGCACGGCAACCACGGCGATCAGGACGGCGGACATGGCACGGCTCCGGTGTCGCGGGCGACGGCCGAGTCTAGTCCGCGGCGGGTGACGCTCCGTCATCGGCCTGCAGCAGCCACTGCTCGATCAGCCAGCGCGCAATCGAGACCGGCGCCGTCAGCAGCGGTCCGCCATCATCCGCGTCCGTATCGACGATGGCATCGCGCGCCTGTGCGATGCGGATCTCCTCAGCGCTGAACCAGCGCGCTTCCTCCAGCTCGCCGGTGACGCGTGGATCGTCCGCCGCGCCTTCTGCAATGAAGCCGAGCATCAATGTGCTGGGGAATGGCCATGGCTGCGAGGCGAGGTAACGGCAGCGGTGCACATGCACGCCGGTTTCTTCCATCACTTCGCGCGCCACGGCCTGCTCCAGCGACTCGCCGGGCTCGACGAAGCCGGCCAGCACCGACCAGCGCCGGGCCGGCCACGCGGCCTGCCGCCCCAGCAACAGCCCACGGTGCGATCCGACTGCGGCGATCACCGCGGGATCGGTGCGCGGGTAATGGTCGATCCCGCAGCGTTCGCAGTGCCCCTGCCAACCCGCGCGCACGAACTCCACCGTGCCACCGCACGCCCCGCAGAAGCGGTGGCGCCGCCGCCAATGCTGCAGCGCACGCGCCTGCGCGAATGCCGCGGAATGCAGCGACGGCCAGTACATGGCGGCGCTGCGCAGATCCAAGCGTTCGGGGGCGTCGCTATCGATGGATTCGGCTTCGAGTGCGAACCAGCCGGCACCCTGCTCGTCGAGCCCAAGGAAGGTCGCGGTGTCGATGCGCGCGGGATCGTGGTCGATCTCATCGCCCGCACGCGCAAGCAGCTGCCGCGCCTCATCGGCATGGGTTCGCCCGTCGTCATCCAGCACGATCACGCGTGCATGCGGCCAGAGCGCACGCAGCGTTGCGTCGTCGGTGCGCAGGTGCTCGGCGCGGTCGAGTTCAGCCGCGCAGCCGCCACCGCCCGCGAGCGCGAACATCACCGGCGGAGCGGGTTCGCCAGTACCGACCGCGCCGCGCGTCATCGGATCAGGCGGAGAACGAGGAGCCGCAGCCGCAGGTGGTCTTCGCGTTCGGATTGCGGATCACGAACTGCGCGCCGTGCAGGCTCTCGGTGTAGTCGACTTCCGCGCCCATCAGGTACTGCAGGCTCAGCGGATCGACCACCAGCGTGACGCCATCGGTCTGCACCGCGAGGTCTTCCTCGGCCTGCTGTTCGTCGAACTCGAAGCCGTACTGGAAGCCGGAGCAGCCGCCGCCGTGGATGTACACCCGCAGCTTGAGCGCCTCGTTGCCTTCCTCGGCAATCAGCTCGCGCACCTTGCGCGCGGCCGACGAGGTGAACTGCAGCGGGCGGTCCAGCGACTGGTAGTCGGGTGCAACGGGCGTTTCGATTTCCATCGTCCCAGCATGGGGCGGACGCGCCCGGCATTCAAGCGACGACGGCGCAAACCCGCGCTTCGGGTTGCCTTATGGCTTTACGGGACCGCCGCGCCCGCCGGGCGCGTGGCTTCGGCCCAGGTGAACGATTGCTCGACCGCCGCGCCCGATCGCGGCACCAGCCGCACCGTGACCCGCACGGGCGTGAGCCCGGCCGGCAGGAACACATCGCCCTCGACCTGCTGGAAATAGCGGAACGAGAACGCCTCACCCGGCGCGCGGTCCTGCTGGCGCAGGTCGCTCCACTCCAGGCGCTGCAGTCGGCCGTTCCGCGTGCCTTCGACCGCGAGCATGAGGCGTCCGCTGCTGACGGCGCCGCGGTTGAGGTTCTGGGTCAGCGTGCTGGTGAAGTGCCAGGCGTTCGCGGCCTGGGGCACGAGACGAAGCGCGTGCACGTTCAATCCGCGCCGCTGCGAGGTCGCGCCGACGAGGCGCTCGTAGAACGCGACATCCGCGCGCAGGCCGGCGATCTCCTCTTCGCGCTCGGCCAGCGTGGCCTGCAGGTCGCGGTTCGCGTCGCGGCTGATCTGGTCCGAACGCGTGAGCGTAGTGACCTGCTGCCGCAGCCGCTCGAGTTCGGCGGCCTGTGCCCGGGTGTGTTGCGTCGCCGGCGCGGGCGGCGGCTCGTCGGCGCTGGACACGCGCCAGACGCCCCAGGCTCCAAACAGCAGCGACACCGCGACGGTGGCGGCGGGCAGGAAGGACGAACGGGGAGCAGGCGGCGAAGGTGTCATACGGCGGACTGGATACGGAATTCGATCACAGCGTGCAAGTCCAGGCTCGACCACTGGGTGTTTTCCCCGATGACGCGGCCGCCGCGATCCCTATCCTCCGTTGTGCGGTTTGACCAATGTGCGTTTGAAATCATGCGTTGAAATCGGACGAGGGCCGGAAGATGTCAGAAGCGCACCTGTTCGCCGTCGGCATCGTGCTCGCGTGGCTCGCGGGCATCCGGGTCTACCTGACCGTATTCGGCGTGGGCCTGGCCGGCGCCCTGGGCTGGCTCGAGCTGCCATCCGCGCTGGAAGTCACGCAATCGCCCTGGGTGATCGGCGTGTCCGGCGCGCTTGCCGCGGCGGAGTTCTTCGCCGACAAGATCCCGGGCGTGGATTCGGGCTGGGACCTTCTGCACACGCTGCTGCGCGTGCCGGCCGGCGCGTTCCTCGCCGCGGCCAGCCTGTCGCCCGATGGCGAACTCGGCGCAGGCGCGCTGGCCGGGGGCGCGGGCGTTGCACTGACCAGCCACATGCTCAAGTCCGGCACGCGCGCACTGGTGAACCTGTCACCGGAACCGGTCAGCAACTGGACCGCCTCGACCACCGAGGACGCCGCCGTACTGGGCGGCCTCGCGCTGGTGTTCTCGCATCCATGGCTCGCGCTCGGCCTGGTGGTCGCGCTGAGCGCCGCACTCGCGGCGGTCGCATGGTGGATCTGGCGCCGGCTCGCGCGCCGCACGGTGCGCACGAGCGCGGGTTGAAGCGAAGCTGCTGAAGGGCCCGCCGCAGCGGGCCCGCGGCTCAGCCGGTGGCCTTGCTCAACAGGTAGTTCTGCTCGCCCAGACGATCCATCAGCGACAGCTGGGTTTCGATCCAGTCGATGTGCTCTTCCTCGGAATCGAGGATGTCGGCGAACAACTGGCGGCTGACGAAATCGCCGACCGACTCGCAGTGCGCGATCGCCTCGCGCAGCAGCGGCAGCGCTTCGTATTCGAGCGCGAGGTCGCAGGTCAGCACTTCGCGCGGGCCTTCGCCGATGCGCAGCTTGCCCAGCGCCTGGAAGTTCGGCAGGCCGTCGAGGAACAGGATGCGCTCGGACAGCTTGTCCGCATGCTTCATCTCGTCGATCGACTCGTGGTACTCGTGGTCGGCCAGTTCCTTCAGGCCCCAGTTCTTCAGCATCTTGGCGTGCAGGAAGTACTGGTTGACGGCCGTGAGCTC
>CADCUA010000143.1 GCA_902805755.1 uncultured Lysobacter sp. | reverse complement strand
TGTCTCCCCGGCGGCCATCCGGCCTACGGCCAGCGGCTCAATGTTGCCTTTCGGCTGCTGCACCCAGTAGGCACTAGCCGATCGCAGTCGCTCCGCCGCTCGCGTCCGGCCCTCTTTGACCGGCCTGGCATGTCACGGCGCAAAAGAAAGCGACGGCCTCAGCCGCCGCTTTCAGACTTTCAAGAAGACAGGTTCGCCTTCAGCGGTGAGTACGCTTGAGGTACTCGTCCGCCCAGCGCTGCGCGATCTTGCCTGCCGCGTCACGACCGCCCAGGCCGAACGCCAGCGCGACCGCCACCGCGACCGCGCCAAGCACGAGCCCGAACGCGAGGCTCACGATCTCGTCGGCGATGCCCATCGCACGCAGGCCCATCGCGATGACCAGCCCGAGGATCGCGACGCGTGCGATGCGCGCCAGGCCGACGGAGTTGTCGGCGTTCGCGCGCTGGATCGCGTTTGCCGCCAGGTTCGCCAGCCAGTAGCCGACGACGAAGATCACCAGTCCCAGCAGCACGTCGGCACCGAACTCGATGAACGTGCCCAGCAGGTCATGCACGCCTTCGAAGCCAAGCAACGCGGCGGCTTCAACCGTCGCGAACAGCATGATGAAAAACAGCGCGATGCGTCCGCCAAGTTCCGACAGCGACGTACGCGTGACCGGGGTGGTGCCCGCCAGCGGAGAAGGCGCGATACCGGCGGTCGGAGAGAGCGGCTCGGCGCCGAGCGGCGAGGGCGCAGCCGCATCGATCGGCGAGGTCGGGCGCGGCTCGACGATGTAGCTCGAGTTGTCGAAGGCGCCCGTGGAGGGCGCAAACGCATGGCCGAGCCCGATGCGCTCGGGCAGCCGGTCGAAGCCGAGGTTCGACAGCAGCCGCGTGACCAGTTCGGCGACGAAGCGCCCGATGAACCAGGCGATCAAAAGGATCGCCGCCGCGGCCAGCACGTTCGGCACCGCGTGCAGGAAGATCTCCAGCATCCCGGTGAGCGGCGCGGAAATCGCATCGATCTGCAGCGCATCAAGCGCGGCGATCAGCGTCGGTACGACGATCAGGATGAAGGCCAGCGTCCCGCCCAGCTGCGACAGCCGCACGCCTTGGGTCGACTCATGGCCCTGGCTGAAACGGT
>CADCUA010000142.1 GCA_902805755.1 uncultured Lysobacter sp. | reverse complement strand
CGTGCTGCTCACCGACGCGGTGCCGACCGGCTACCAGGCGGCCGAGATGGGCGACATCGCAGAAGGCGACACCGTGGTCGTGTTCGGCGCCGGGCCGGTCGGCATCTTCGCCGCCAAGTCGGCCTGGCTGATGGGCGCCGGCCGCGTGATCGTGGTCGACCACGTCGAGTACCGGCTGGAGTTCGTGCGCCAGTGGGGGCCCGCGGAAGTCGTGAACTTCAAGGAAGTCGACGACATGGCCGTGCACATCAAGAAGATGACCGACTGGCTGGGCGCGGACGTCTGCATCGACGCGGTGGGCGCGGAGGCCGACGGCAACTTCATGCAGACGCTCACGGGCGTAAAAATGAAGCTGCAGGCCGGCGCCGCGACCGCGCTTCACTGGTGCATCAATTCCGTTCGCAAGGGCGGCAACGTGTCCGTCGTCGGTGTATACGGCCCCACGTTCAACGCGGTGCCGATCGGCAGCGCGCTCAACAAGGGAATCACGATGCGCATGAACCAGGCGAGCGTGAAGCGCCACCTGCCGCGGCTGATCGAGCACATCCAGGCCGGGCGACTGAAACCGCGCGAGATCATCACGCATCGCGTGCCGATGGAAGAAGTCAGCGACGCGTACCACATGTTCTCGTCCAAGCTCGACAACTGCATCAAGACGGTGCTGATCCCGCCGAACGCGGGAAATTTCGACATCGCCTCGCCAACGCCAGCGCGCGCCCATCTGCACTGATCAAGGAGCCACCATGACTATCGATCGTTCACAGATTCCCGGATGGGGCGCGGACCTGGACCGCAGCAAGCGCCCGGCCGTGCCAATGGAGCGCACGCCACAGCGTTTCGCGAATGTCCCGTGGGACCAGCCGGAAGCGCAGGCGCAGCATGTGGAGGTGTTGCAGTCCGTCGAGTACCCGCAACGCACACCGGTGTTCGGCAGCGCCTGCCCGCCCAGCGGACTGAGCGGCATGCTGCGCCGCGTTGCGTTCAAGCGCAGCGAGAACGACATGCGGCACTGGATGACGCTGCTGCTTGCCGATCGGGTGAATGTGGTGGAAGGCCTGTTCGAGGACATGCGCAAATCACCTCGTGCGCCGATGATCGCGGCATTGAGCGTGGCGACGATTGCGGGT
>CADCUA010000141.1 GCA_902805755.1 uncultured Lysobacter sp. | reverse complement strand
GAAGCGCCACCGTTCCCGGCGGCGCTTCGCATTGGTCTTTGTGGCGGGTTCTTACTGGAGCAGCGAACGCAGCATCCAGGCGTACTTCTCGTGCGTCTGCAGGCGCTGCGTCAGCATGTCGACCGTCGGGTCGTCACCGGCTTCGTCGGCGACCGCGAGCACGCGGCGCGCGGTGCGGCACACGGCCTCGTTGCCCACCACGAGCTGGCGCACCATCTCGCGCCAGTTCGCGGCTTCGGTCAGGCCGGGCTCTTCCGGAATCGTGCTCAGGCCGATGAATTCCTGGTACGAACCCGGCGCGTTGTAGCCCAGTGCGCGGATGCGCTCGGCGATGTCGTCCAGCGCGGTCCACTGCTCGGTGTACTGGGTTTCGAACATGTTGTGCAGGGCGTTGAACATCTGCCCGGTCACGTTCCAGTGGAAGTTATGCGTCTTCAGGTACAACGTGAACGCGTCCGCCAGGAACTGCGACAGCCCCTGCGCGATGTCCTTGCGATCTTCGGTGTCGATCCCGATATCGACCGCCGCGATCTGGCCGGAAAACTGGGCCGGCGAAGCGGCGGGCTCGAGGGAGGCGGATTGCGGCGTCGTGCTCATGACAGGTTTCTCCTTGGGGTAAAGCGACAATAGGCCGCGAACCCTGCGTTGTGGAATGGACCGTTTCTCTTGGCTGGATCAGTGAACCCCATCGATGCGAACCACCCGGGCGCGGCCCGGGACGAACTGCAGGCCGCCCTGCGGGACGGACGACGTGCGCTCGACGAGGCCCTGAGTCGCGACCGTGGCCGACTGCACGGCCTGTGGTCGCGCTGGCAAGGCAAGCCGGCGGACACCGGCGCGCGTGCTGCGTTCGAGCAGTCCCTGCAGGCATCGATCGCCCAGCGCAATGCCCGTGCCGCTGCGTTGCCACACGCGCCGGTGGACACCTCGCTGCCGATCGCAACCGAAGCCGATCGCATTGTGGCGTTGATCCGTGAACACCCCGTGGTTGTGATCGCGGGCGAGACGGGCTCGGGCAAGACCACGCAGTTGCCGAAACTCTGTCTTGCGGCCGGTCGCGGCGCGGCCGGGATGATCGGCTGCACGCAGCCACGCCGCATCGCCGCGCGCGCCGTCGCGAAGCGTGT
>CADCUA010000140.1 GCA_902805755.1 uncultured Lysobacter sp. | reverse complement strand
TCGAAGCGCCCGTCCACGCGCAGCGCGACGCGGCTGCTGGCGGTTTCGAAAAAGCCTGCGGGCAGGATCGCGTTCTGTTCGTTGAGCGCCTGCTGCACGGCCGCGACCGGCACGCCGAGCGTGGCGAGCTTCGTGTTGCTCAGCTCGATCCAGACCTTCTCGTCCTGCACGCCGAACAGCTCGATCTTGCCGACGTCGGGCACGTCCTGCAGCGCCAGCTGCACGCGGTCGGCGTAATCCTTGAGCAGCGCGTAATCGAACCCTTTGCCCGTCAGCGCATAGATGTTGCCGAACGTGTCGCCGAACTCGTCGTTGAAGAACGGGCCGATCACCTCGCGCGGCAGCAGCGGCCGGATGTCGCCGACCTTCTTGCGCACCTGGTACCACAGCGGGCCGATGTCCTTGCTGCGCAGCGAATCGCGCGCGACGAAGATGACCTGCGATTCGCCGGGGCGCGAGTACGAGCGGATGAATTCGTACTGCCCGGTTTCCATGAGCTTGCGCTCGATGCGCTCGGTGACCTGCTCGCCGACTTCCTGCGCGGTTGCGCCCGGCCACAGCGTGCGCACGACCATCACCTTGAACGTGAACTTCGGGTCCTCGCTGCGGCCCAGTCGCACGTAGGAGATCGCCCCGGCGATCGCGAGCACCAGCATCGCGTACACGATCAGGCTGCGGTGGCGCAGCGCCCACTCGGACAGGTTGAAGCGCATCGGGATGTCGCTCGGGTCGGGCCGCGGGTGGCAGGCGGTGATGGAAGCAGGATGCGTCTACGCGACGCGACAGGAGTTGCGTTGCGTGACGAAGGGCTACAGCCGCACGGGCCGGTTGTCGCGATCGACCGCGCGGACTTTCTGGCCCGCCTGCAGCAGATGGCCGCCCGCGGCCACCACCCATTCGCCGGCACGGATACCGCGTGTCACCGGCACGCTGTCTTCGCCGAACGGACCGAGCTGCACCGGCTGCAGGCGCAGCGTCGAGGTCTTGCGGTCGATGACGTAGACGGCCGGCCCGGTGGCTACGCGCTGGATCGCGGCGAGCGGCACCGCGACCACCGCGTCTCTGTCACGCGAAGCTGTCATGAACACCCTCGCACTCTGGCCAAGCTGGAAGCTGCCAGCGGGCGCGTCCAGCGCGGCGCGCACCGCGAACGTTCTGGACGCAGGGTCGGCCGCAGGGGCGACCTCGCGCACGCGCCCGCTCCAGCGCCTGCCCGGTCGCGACCAGGCTTCGACCTCGACCGGCTGGCCGGGCTGGATGCCGGCGACGGCTGCTTCGGAAACGGCGAACACTGCTTCGCGCCCTCCGTCACCGGCCAGCGTGAACACCGGCTGCCCGGGTGCGACCACCTGCCCGGCTTCGACATGGCGTGCGGCGACGACGCCGGCACGCGGTGCGCGCAGCTGTGTGTAAGCCGCCTGATTGCCGGCGACCTGCAGGCTGGCGCGCGCGGCGTTGACCTGTGCCTGCGCGGCGGTGGCCGCTGCGTTCTGCGCATCGATCGTCGAGCGGCTCACCAGCCGGTCTTTGCCGAGCGACGCGAATCGCGCCTGGTCGGCACGCGCACGCGCCAGTTCGGCCTCGGCGGCGGCCAGTTGCGCCCCGGCGGCGCGCGCCTGCGCCTGCAGGTCGCCCGCGTCGAGCACGGCGAGTACATCACCCTGGCGTACGGCGTCGCCGACATCGACACGGCGCTCGAGTACGTTGCCGCCGACACGGAACGAGAGTGCAGTCTCCGTTCGGGCCCGGATCTCGGCCGCATATGACGCCGCTCCCGCATCGCCCCGCCCAGGCTGCACCACCAGCACGGGCCGCGCCTGTTCCGTCGGCGTGGCTTCGCCGCCACCGCAGCCAGGCAGCACGAGTGCCAGACCAAGGATTCCGCCCAACACTCCAACGCGGCTGCAGCGCATGTCGACCTCGGGCTGAATTAATAAACCAGCCGGTACTGTATAAATATCGAACCGGCTAGTCTAGTATTCATTCGATGATTTCCAGCAAGCCCGACGCCCCCGGCCGCCCCAGCGGCCCCGGCCGCCCGAAGGACCTCACCAAGCGCGCTGCGATCCTCCAAAGCGCCACGCGCATGTTCGTAAGCCAGGGCTTCGAGGGCGTGAGCATGGACGAAATCGCCGCCGATGCTGGCGTCTCGAAGCTGACGGTGTACAGCCACTTCGGCGACAAGGAAACGCTGTTCGCCGCTGCAGTGAAATCCCATTGCGAACAGGGCCTGCCCTCGGCTCTGTTCGAGCCGGCGCCCAACGTGCCGCTGCGCGAACGCCTGATGACGATCGCCCGTGCGTTCTACTCGATGGTGACCGCGCCCGAGGCGATCGCCGGGCACCGCATGCTGTGCACGCCGCAGCTCGCGTGCACTCCGTTGAGCCGGATGTTCTGGGAAGCCGGTCCGCAGCGCGTGCAGGACGACTTCACCGCGCTGCTGCATCGCCGGATCGATGCGGGCGAGCTGGTGATCGAGGACGTTCCGCGCGCGGCGGCGCAGTTCTTCACCCTGGTCAAGGGCGAGCCGCATGCGCTGATGGTGTTCGGATGCTGCGAAACCGGCACCGACGACGTCGAGGCGCACATTGCCGCGAGCGTCGGGTTGTTCGTACGCGCGTACGCCCCGCGCGCGCCGCAGCCGAATGCCTGACGGGAGTCCCGGTGACTTCCGGCACTCAGTTCCCGGCGCCGTCGAAGCCATCCTGTGCACACGGGGCAGCGAGTCCCGCCACCGGTAGAATGCGCGCCTTCCCGCGCTGACACCCCCGACACCATGATGACGCCCAATTACGCCAAAGCCCGCGAACTGATGGTCGAACAGCAGATCCGTCCCTGGGACGTGCTGTCGATGCGCGTGCTCGACGTGCTGTCGGTCGTACCGCGTGAGCAGTTCATGCCCGCCGCGCATCGCACGCTCGCCTATGCCGATGTGTCGCTTCCGCTGTCACACGGCGAGTTCACGCTCAAGCCGGTGATCGAAGGCCGCATCCTGCAGGCGCTGGATCTGGGTCCGCACGACGATGTGCTCGTCATCGGCACCGGCAGTGGCTATCTCACCGCATGCATGGCCCACCTCGCACGAGAGGTCGTCAGCCTGGAACGGCATCAGGACATTGCATTGCACGCACGCGCAGCGCTCGCCGCGTACGGCGTGCGCAATGCGCGCGTTGAACACGTCGATGCGTTCTCCTGGCAGAGCGACCGCCGCTTCAATGCGGTCTGCATCAGCGGCGCCGTCGCGCAGCTGCCCGAACGCTTCCTGGGCTGGTTGCGGCCCGGTGGCCGCATGTTCGTCGTCCAGGGACACGCTCCCGCGATGTCCGCGACGCTGGTGCACGCCGATGTCAACGGTGCACGCACCGAGTCGTTGTTCGAAACCGACATTCCCTATCTCGTCGGTGCCGCACCGGTACCCACGTTCGAGTTCTGACTTCCAAGGACCCCGCATGATCCGCCGCTCGCTTGTTCTCGCCCTTGCCTTCGCCCTGATGCCGGCTTCCGCCGCGGCGGAAGACCTGTTGCAGACCTACGAGCTGGCGCGCGAGGGCGACCCGCAGCTCGCGGCGGCCGAGTTCGGACGCCTGGCCACGCGCGAAGGTGCGGTGCAGGCGCGGGCGGCGTTGCTGCCGCAGCTGGGGGGCGAGGCGAGCTACACGAGATCGCGTGGCGATTCGCAGTCGCTTGAAGCCGTTCCCCAGGAGGATGGCACCGTCGCTTTCGGCCAAAGCGTCGGCTCGTCCGACACCGCTACGCGGACATTGGGCCTGAACGTCCAGCAGGCGATCTACGACCGTTCGCGCTTTACGACTCTGCGCAGCCAGAATGCACTGAGCCAAGCAAGCGACTTCCAACTCGAGGCAGCCGGTGACAGCCTGATTACTCGGACCTCGTCAGCGTACTTCAACGTTCTCGTGCAGCTGGAGACGCTGGCAGCAGCCGAAGCCGCCGAACGCGCGCTCCAGAAGCAGTTCGATTTCGCGTCAAAGCGACTCGAAGTCGGTCTTGCCCCCATCACCGACGTGCATGAAGCGCGCGCGCAATTCGACACCGCACGGGCAAACACGATCGTTGCGCGCAATACAGATCGG
>CADCUA010000139.1 GCA_902805755.1 uncultured Lysobacter sp. | reverse complement strand
GCCGCGCCGGCGCGCGTCGTAGCTGCGCTTGGCGACCGTGTAGGCGGTGAGCTCGTCGGCAGCGATGCCCAGCCGCGCCAGGATCGCCTCGCGCAATGCTGCGTCCGTGTGGTCCAGCGGCAGCTTGAGGTCGGTCAGTCGCAACATGGGGCATCCGGTCACGCGGGGTTCGTCGCGCATTTTACGGGCCGCGCCCGCCGTCTCGATCCTGTGGCGTCCGCCGCACCCCGGCTTCCGGGGCGCAGAGGCGGGCCTGTCTCACGGGATGAGAATCCTTTCGAGTGCACTGCGTGTTTTCGGGAGACGCAGATGGCAGCGGGGCAGGCACTGGCGCGACAGGAACGATCGGATGAGCGCGCGCTGGCGCAGTCGCCCACGGGTGGCCGCGGCGACGGCGCGGCGCTGAGTCATGCACTCGCGCGTCGCTACCAGGACCGCATCACCGGCAGCTTCATGATTCCGGGCCGCGAAGGCGCGTACGCGCCGATTCCATCCGATGTTCCAGAGGCGCTCGCGGCGGCGCTGCGCGCACGCGGGATCGACCGCCTGTACTCGCACCAGGCGCAGGCCTGGGACGCGGCGCAGCGCGGCGAGCACGTCGCGGTGATCACCCCGACCGCGTCGGGCAAGTCGCTGTGCTACACGCTGCCGGTCGTGAGCGCGGCGATGACGCAGCGTGCGAAGGCGCTGTACCTGTTTCCGACCAAGGCGCTTGCGCAGGACCAGGTCGCCGAGTTGCTCGAACTCAGCCGCGCGGGCGAGCTCGGCCTGAAGGCGTTCACGTTCGATGGCGACACGCCCGGCGACGCGCGCCAGGCGATCCGTCTGCACGGCGACATCGTGGTCAGCAATCCGGACATGCTGCACCAGGCGATGCTGCCGCATCACACGAAGTGGGCGCAGTTCTTCGAGAACCTGAAGTTCGTGGTGATCGACGAGATCCACACCTACCGCGGCGTGTTCGGCTCGCACGTCACCAACGTGCTCAGGCGCCTGAAGCGCATCTGCGCGTTCTACGGTTCGAACCCGCAGTTCATCCTGTGCTCGGCGACGATCGGCAACCCGCAGGAACATGCGCAGGCGCTGATCGAAGCGCCGGTCACCGCGATCACCGAGTCCGGCGCGCCG
>CADCUA010000138.1 GCA_902805755.1 uncultured Lysobacter sp. | reverse complement strand
ACACGCTGACGACCAACCTCCATCTGATGATGGTGAGCTTCTACCGCCCCACGGCGGAACGCCCGGCGATCCTCATCGAGGCGGGGGCATTTCCTTCCGACCGGCATGCAGTGGAATCGCAGATCGCGTTCCACGGCTTCAATCCGGCCACGGATCTGATCGAGATCGAGGCGGACGAGCCCGGCGGCACCATATCGATGGAAGCGATTGAACGCGCAATTGCCACGCACGGTCATCGCGTCGCGCTGGTGCTCTGGCCCGGCGTCCAGTACCGCACCGGGCAGGCGTTCGATCTTGCCGCGATTGTCCGGCTCTCGCATTCTGCCGGCGCGCGTTGCGGTGTCGACCTGGCGCATGCGGTGGGCAATATCGACCTGGCGCTGCATGACAGCAACGTCGATTTCGCAGTCTGGTGTCACTACAAATATCTGAACTCGGGTCCGGGCGCGGTGGCCGGCTGCTTCGTGCACGAGCGCCACGCACGGACGACGGCGCCGCGCTTCGCCGGCTGGTGGGGCCACGATGCGGCCACGCGTTTCGCGATGGGGCCGCAGTTCTCACCCACGCCGGGCGCTGACGGCTGGCAGCTCAGCAATCCGCCCGTGCTCGGCCTGGCGCCGCTGCGCGCGTCGCTCGCCTTGTACGAGCGCGCCGGCATGGCGGCGCTGCGCGAGAAGTCGCGCTCGCTGACCGGTTACCTGGAAGCGTTGATCCGTTCGCGGCTTGCCGATGCACTCGAGATCCTCACCCCGGCCGAGCCACATCGCCGCGGCTGCCAGCTCTCGCTGCGCGTCCTGGGCGGCCGCGGGCTTACGGGTCGCGCCGCGGGGCGATCGCTGTTCGAACACCTCGCGGCGAACGGTGTGCTCGGAGACTGGCGCGAGCCGGATGTGATCCGCATCTCGCCGGTTCCGCTCTACAACACCCATGCCGACGTGCTGCGATTTGCACGCGCGGTCGAGGACTGGCGTCATGGATGATTTCTCCCAAGCGGGAACGCGGCACATCTCCATCATCGGCGCGGGCCTCGCCGGCGCCGTGCTTGCCACGCTGCTCGTCAGGCGCGGCTGGCAGGTGGATGTCTACGAAAAGCGCGGCGATCCGCGTGTGCAGGGGTACGTGGGCGGCCGCTCGATCAACCTCGCGCTAGCCGAACGCGGCCGCCACGCGCTGAAGCTTGCCGGCGGCGATGAAGCTGTCATGGCCCAGGCCGTGATGATGCGCGGGCGCATGGTGCACTTCGCCGACGGTCGCAGCGCTCTGCAGCGTTATGGGCGCGACGACAGCGAGGTGATCTGGTCGGTGCATCGCGGCGAGCTCAACGTGATCCTGCTCGACATCGCCGAGCGCGCCGGCGCGCGCCTGCATTTCGGCAGGTCGCTGGAGTCGGTCGACTTCGAAGCCTGTCGCGCCCGCTTCTGCGACGAACGCGACGGCAGCACACACGAGGTCGCGTTCCAGTCGCTGGTTGGAGCCGACGGCGCCGGCTCGTCGCTGCGCGCCGCGATGGGTCGCGTAGCCGACCTGCAGGAGCGCACCGAATTCCTCGGGCATTCGTACAAAGAACTAGAAATCCCGCCCAGCAGCGATGGCGACTTCCGCATCGAGCCGAACGCGCTGCACATCTGGCCGCGCGGGCGCTACATGTGCATTGCCCTGCCCAATGACGAGCACACGTTCACGGTCACGCTGTTCCTGCCGAACGAAGGCGAGCCGAGCTTTGCCACCGTTCGCGACGGCGCGGACGCGCGCGCCCTGTTCGAACGCGATTTCGCCGATGCACTGCCGCTGATCCCGCGTCTCGAGCAGGATTTCGAAGGCAACCCGACCGGTCTGCTCGCCACGCTCTACCTCGAGCACTGGCATCTGGGCGGCCGAGCCGTGCTTCTCGGCGATGCCGCGCACGCGATGGTGCCATTCCATGGCCAGGGCATGAACTGCGCGTTCGAGGACTGCGTCGCGCTGGCCGAACACCTCGACCGCACCGACAACCGCGAGCAGGCGTTCGCGGACTTCCAGGCCGAACGGCTTCCGAATGCGCGCGCGATCCAGGAAATGGCGCTCGAAAATTATCTCGAGATGCGGGATCGGGTCGATAACGATGACTACCTGCTGCAGCGGGCGCTGGAGCAGCAACTGGCCGAACGCCATCCAGACCGTTTCGTGCCGCGCTACGCGATGGTGACGTTCAGCCGCCTGCCTTACGCGGTCGCGCTCGAGCGCGGACGGATCCAGCGCGAGCTTTTGGTCGAGCTGACCGCCGGCCACGACTCACTCGATTCGCTCGACTGGGATCATGTCGACACGCGCGTGCTCGAGCGTCTGACACCATTGCCGGCCGATTGCTGATGGCCGCTCCGGCCGAAGCACACCGAACACGCCTGTCATGACTACAACGTTCCTCTTCTACGATCTCGAAACGTTCGGCGCCGATCCGCGCACCAGCCGCATCGCACAGTTCGCCGCCATCCGCACGGACGCCGAGCTCAACGTGATCGAAGAGCCGATCAGCATTTTCGTGCGCCCGGCAGACGACCTGCTGCCCTCGCCCATGGCGACGCTGATCACCGGCATCTGCCCGCAGGATGCGCAGCGCGATGGCATGAGCGAGGCGGAGGCGTTCGCGCTGATCTTCGAGGAGATGTCGCGACCGGAAACGTGCACGCTCGGCTACAACTCGCTGCGTTTCGACGACGAGTTCATCCGCCACGGCCTGTTCCGCAATTTCTTCGATGCCTACGAGCGCGAGTGGCGTGGCGGCAACTGCCGCTGGGACCTGCTCGACGTCATGCGCCTCGCGCATGCACTCCGGCCGGATGGCATCGTGTGGCCGAAGCGGCCCGACGGCCTGACCTCGTTCAAGCTCGAACACCTCGCCGAAGCAAATGGCGTACGCGAAGGCGACGCGCACGAGGCGCTGTCCGACGTACGCGCGCTGATCGGCCTCGCGCGCAAGCTGCGCGAATCGCAGCCGAAGCTCTGGGAGTACGCACTGCGCCTGCGCGACAAGCGATACGCGGCGAAGCTGGTTGACGTGGTGAACATGACGCCGGTGCTGCATGTTTCCCAGCGCTTTTCGGGCAGCCGCATGTGCGCCGCGCCGGTGATGCCGATTGCCAGGCATCCGTTCATCGACAGCCGCGTCGTCGTATTCGATCTCGCACAGGATCCCGAAGCACTGCTGTCATGCACGCCGGAACAGATCGCGGACCGCCTCTATACGCGCACGGCCGATCTGCCCGAAGGCGAAAGCCGCGTCGCACTGAAGGAAATCCACCTCAACCGATGCCCCGCGCTCATCTCATGGGAACACCTGCGCGCGCCGGATCTCGCGAGGCTGTGCATCGATGCTGACCAGGCCATGGAGAACGCCGCACGCATCCGCAGCGCAGGGCCGGCGCTCGTCGAGAAGGTGCGGCAGGTGTTCTCCGTGCAGCGCACACGTGGCGAATGCGACCCGGATGCCTCGCTGTACGACGGCTTCATTGCCGAGGGCGACAAGCGCCTGCTTCGCGAAGTGCGCACGACGCCCGCGGAGGTACTCGGCACCCGGCCGTTCGCGTTCCGCGACGCGCGCCTGACCGAACTGCTGTTTCGCTATCGCGCACGCAACTGGCCACACTCGCTGACATGCGAAGAACGAAGCACCTGGGACGAGTACCGCCGTCGGCGGCTGCACCAGGACAGCGGGCTGTCCGAATACACGTTCGAGCGCTTCCATGCGGAGATCGCGGCATTGCGCGCCGCGCACGTCGAGCAGGGCGCGAAACTCGCTCTGCTCGACCGCCTCCAGGCCTGGGGTCGCGAGCTCGAAGCCGGGCTGGCATAACGCAGCCCTGATGAGCGCCTACTTCACCGACCGCAGCTTCCAGTTCCTCCGGGCGCTGGCGCTCAATAACGAACGGGCCTGGTTCAACGCGCACAAAGCCGACTACGAAGCCCACGTGCGTGCGCCGTTCCAGCGATTGCTGACGGACCTGCAGCCGGTGTGCGCCGGCATCAGCCCGCACTTTCGCAGCAACCCGCGCGCGGTGGGCGGGTCGCTCTACCGCATTCAGCGCGATACGCGCCGCTACAGCGACAAGTCACCGTACA
>CADCUA010000137.1 GCA_902805755.1 uncultured Lysobacter sp. | reverse complement strand
CCGGGCGCTGGCGCTCAATAACGAACGGGCGTGGTTCAACGCGCACAAAGCGGATTACGAAGCCTACGTGCGTGCGCCGTTCCAGCGATTGCTTACGGACCTGCGGCCGGTGTGCGCCGGCATCAGCCCGCACTTTCGCAGCAACCCGCGCGCGGTGGGCGGGTCGCTCTACCGGATCCAGCGCGATACGCGGCGCTACAGCGACAAGTCACCGTACAAGTCTTGGCAGGGCGCGGAAATCTTCTACGAACGCAGGCATAGCGAGGCGCCAGCGTTCTTCATCCACCTGCAGGACGGCGCGTCGTTCCTTGCCGCCGGCCTGTGGTACCCGCAGCCGGCGACGATGCGCCGGGTGCGGCAGTTCATCGTCGACAACCCGGCTGGCTGGCGCACGGCTGCGCACGGCGCAGCGTTCAAGGACGCGTTTGAACTTGATGATCGCGACATGCTTGCGCGCGGTCCACGAGGCTTTCCGACCGAGTTCGAATTCGCGCACGACCTGCGCCGCAAGAACCTGCTAGCGCTGTGCCCGGTCGATAACGCAGGGATGACCTCCGCGGATCTGCTCGAGCGCATCGAAGCGGCATTCACGTGTGCGACGCCGTTCGTCGATTACGTCTGCGCGTCTCTGGACCTGGAGTTCTGAAATGAAGAAGTGGATCGCTCTGCTAGTGATCGGCGCTCTCGCCTTTGCCGCGTACATCGCGGCGGGGCCGATCCTCGCACTCAACTCGATTCGCGACGCCATCCAGCGCGAAGACACCGCTGCGATCGCCCGGCATGTGGACTTCCCCGCGGTGCGGGTGAACCTGCGCGCGCAGATCGATGACTACCTGGCGCGCCGCGCGGGGCCCGACGGGCAGGCGGACGTTTTCGGCGCACTCGCCGTGCGCCTGGCCGGCGCAGCTGCCGGAAGCGTGGCGGATGTGCTGGCGACGCCGGCTGGCATCGGTGTCGTCCTCGAGGGCCGCGGCCTGATCCATCGCATCACGGGCGAAGGCGTGTCGGCGATCGACACTTATCGCCATCAGCCGCCCACCGACCTGCTCGAGCGCGCAACCTACCGCTACGAATCGCACGACCGGTTTGCAGTAACCGTACCCAATCGCGACGGCGCACCGGTTGTCTTCGTCCTGACCCGCAACGGCCTGCAGTGGAAGATCACCGAAGTGCGCATGCCGCTGGAATCGCTGGACCCGACGCGCTGGAACGAAGCACCGGGCGGCTGATCCTGCCGGCTGCGCCCGGCTCAACTGCGATTGGCGACACCGTGCGGCACGTGTCCCGCCGCGACCAGCCCGCGGGCCGACTCGATGTTGTGCTCGGAATCGTCGAAGAAGATGTCCGCGCCGAACGCGTCGAGGAACGGTCCTTTCGGGCGACCACCAAGGAACAGCGCTTCGTCCAGGCGGATGCCCCAGTCACGCAGCGTGCGTATCACCCGCTCGTGCGCGGGCACCGATCGCGCCGTTACCAGAGCGGTGCGGATCGGGGCATCGGGGCCGGTCGGAAACGCCGCCTGCAGGCGATGCAGTGCGTCCAGGAACCCACGAAACGGCCCGCCCGACATCGGCTCGCCCGCGCGCAAACGCTCGTGCTCTGCGAAGGCCGCCAGCCCGCCGGCGCGCGAGACCCGCTCGCCTTCGTCGTCGAAGATGACCGCGTCGCCATCGAACGCGATGCGCAGCTGATCGTGGCGGTGCTGCGCGGCTTTCGCCGGCAATAGCGTCGCCGCAGCGACACCCGCAGCGAGTGCGTTACGCACATCCTCGCCGTTCGCCGACAGGAACAGGTCGGCGCCGAACGGGCGAATGTAGGGAAACGGCGGCGCACCATTGCTGAAAGCCGCACGCTTGATCGCGAGGCCGTGGTGCTCGATCGAGTTGAAGATGCGCAGCCCGGTGTCGGCCGAGTTGCGCGAGATCAGGATCACCTCGACGTGCGGCGCTTCGGGTGGCGCACCCACGTTGAGGCCGAGCAGCTTGCGCACGAGCGGAAACGCGATGCCGGGGGCGAGCACGTCGTCCTCCCGCGTACGCTGGTAAGCCTCGTACGCATCCAGGCCATCGCTTTCGAACAGCTGATGGCTGTCCTCCAGATCGAAGAGGGTTCGCGAGGAGATGGCAACAATCAGCGGGTCGGCGTCGCGGTCTGGCATGGGGTCGCTATGCGCAAGCAATCTGCGTGAGGTGATGGGTAGTAGCGCGACTTCATTCACGTGTCGTGGCCAGCATACCGCTGCTGCGCGTTATGTCTTCTCAACGCCGCCAATGCATCGCGGGCCGATGGCAAGGGAACCAGCGCAGCCGTAACTTCCAGATCAGCCCGATGTGAACTGCTCCGCCAACATGCGTTCTTCGAGATTGTGCTCGGGATCGAACAGCAGCGTCACCGTGCGGTCCCGCGATTCGCGGATCATGACTTCCACCACGTCGCGGACTTCGTGCGAATCCGCGGTCGCGCTGACGGGGCGCTTGTACGGGTCGAGCACACGGAACCGCAGTTCCGTATCGGCCTTCAGCACCGCGCCGCGCCAGCGTCGCGGCCGGAACGCGGCGATCGGCGTAAGTGCAACGACGTTCGACCCGAGCGGTAGGATCGGCCCATGCGCGGAGAAGTTGTACGCCGTGCTGCCTGCGGGCGTCGCCACCAGCACGCCATCGCAGATCAACTCGTCGAGCCGGGTCTGTCCATTCAACTCGATGCTCAGGTGCGCCGCCTGCCGCGTCTGGCGCAGCAGTGAAACCTCGTTGTACGCGAGCGAACCCACCGTCGCGCCCGATTCTGTCTGCGCAACCATTTCGAGCGGGCGCAGCGTCGCGGGCTCCGCAGCATGGATCCGTTCGATCAGCCCCTGCACGCCCGACGCGCCGTCGCGCTGATGATTCATGAGGAAGCCGACCGTTCCGAGCTTCATCCCGTACACGGGCTTTCCGAGCGCCGCGTGGCGATGCAGTGTCTGCAGCATGAAGCCGTCGCCGCCAAGTGCGACCAGCACGTCCGCCTCGCTCGGTGCGCAGTCGCCGTGGCGTGCGCTGAGTTCGGCCAGCATGCGCTGCGCGTCGTCAGCCGGACTTGCAAGGAAAGCGATGCGGGGCGTCGTCATTGACATCGGCGGCTCCGGTGGTGTGTCCGGAAGCATACCTGCACGTCGGCGACGCGACGTGGATAGTGCGTGGTCCCGTCGTACTCGTAGGGCGGACCGATGCCCGCGAACAAGCAATGCGGGACCGTTGTTGCCTCGCGAACGTCAAGTGCCGTCGACGCTACCGGAGGTCGGGATGCAGAGTACGAGCGCACGCAACCCACGCGGCCGCCCACGCCGATCGGCGCGCGCTCATGAGGTTGAAGTGGCGCTGCTACTGGCCAGACGGCTGGATCGCGTCGGCGCCATTCGCACCGTGCTGAGCCGGCGACATCAGCGGCGCACCGCGCTCGACCGAGAGCTCTTCGCGTCGGAGCGTCACCTGCCGGGGCTCATGGAACTCGCTGCGCTTGCGCCTGATGTGCAGTTCCTCCGTGACGACAAGCTGGCGGGTGAGGACGGTGACTTCCTCATGCAGCGATACGATCGTTACGTCGCCTTCCTGGCGCGTCGGTACCGGGGCAGCGACGGCACGGTCCACGCGTACGCGGCTGATCTCAACCTCTTCCTTTTGCAGGCTGAGATCGACCTCCTCCTCGCGCGCCACCACGGATTTACTGATACGCACGCGACCGGTTTCGATCTCGTGCGTTCTGATTTCGGCTTGCTCTTCGATGATCGGAACACGCTGGGTCATGGCTTTCTCGTTCGGCAAGGACTGCACGGACAATGGCATCAGCGCGTATGGCACGACCGTACGCAGGGACCTGATGTGCTCTTCTGCCGTGCTGCGGCACGACGAGCCACGAGTGGAGCAGCTGTCGCGTAAACCATTCGAGAAGAAACGGGCGTCGGCGGCCGTGTGGCCAGCCCTGTTGCGCTCGAGCCCGGCATGCAGCGGCAAGCACGAGCGACCACCCTGCGCGGGCGGGGGCCTTTCCCGGTGCACTGAACCGGTAATGCATTCCTGCAACGCAGGATGGGCCTCTAGATCACGTCGTGTCGCCAGGC
>CADCUA010000136.1 GCA_902805755.1 uncultured Lysobacter sp. | reverse complement strand
CGGGCATGTCCATGTCGGAGCTCGCCATGTCGGCGATCGTGAACAGAGCCGATTGCAGCTGCTCGGAGCGTTCCAGTTGTCGTACCGAAAGCGTCAACCGCGCACGGCCGAAGATTCCGTCCACCAGCGGAGCAAGCAGACGGTGCAGTGCGGCGCAATCCACCGCCCCCGGCTCGAGCCGGAGCGCGATCCCGTCACTCCCCTGCCCTATGGCAAACCGCAGCACCCCATGCGCGCCGTCGAGCGTCACCGGGGTCTTTCGTGCGTCACCGGGGTGCGGCGTGAGGTGGCCCTGCGAATGAATACCGACGGTGCCGCGAGCCCCGCCCAGCTGCCAGGCGAGCGAGACATCGCCGAAGCCCAGGATCGTCAGATTCGACACCAGGGCTGCCGTGAACTCGTCGATATCGGCTGCGGCGAGAAGGTCGGGCAACAGGCTCGTCACCGTCTCCGAATCGAGAACGGGCGTCGGCACGCGAGAGTGGGCGACAAGAGCATTCATGCTGGCGTTATCGGCAGGTTTCCCGAGGACTGGAGCCCGGGTTTCCCGGCCGTACCACGACGCCTGAAGCCTGCTGTGCTCGAGCCTGCGCGGCGTTACCGCTCAGGGCAGTCCCTGACGAGCGTCGACGAGCCTGCCTGTCGGGCAGGAAGGCGATGCGTGTTGCACGCGGTCGTCGTATCTCTGCCGTCAACCGCCGCCGCATGGAGCCACCCGCAGCAACCGAGGGGCGCGAACTCATCCGGCCGCATCCAGTCGCTCAGTCCTCGCTCATCGCTTCGCAGCTTTCCGCGCAACGGCGGCACATCTCGGCGCAGCGCTGCATCTGCTGATCGTCGCCCATCTCGTCACAGGAGTCCGCGCACTCGCGGCAGATTTCGGCGCAGGCGCTGCACGTAATCGTGTGAGCGGATGCGCCGCGGAGCATCGCGTTCGCACTGGTCGCGCAGATGTCGGCACACACAGCCATCAGTGCGATGTGGTCGGGTTCCGTGTGCGCCCCGCCCTGGCGCAGGCAGTAATTGATGGTCTCTAAGCACATGGAGTGGCAATCGGTGCAGTGATCGATGCACTCGTTCAATGCCGGGTCTCGATGTTCGGAATGGCGCTGGTCCACGGTGGCCTCCACG
>CADCUA010000135.1 GCA_902805755.1 uncultured Lysobacter sp. | reverse complement strand
GAAAGCTTCGTGCACATCCAGTCCGAATCCGCACTGCGGGCAATGGCGACGAGCTATCCCTACGACCAGCACGAGGAAGGCCAGCTCGCGCTGCGCAGCCATGCGGCCGAGATCAGCCAGCACCTCAAGGACGAACTCGCCGAGCGCCTCGCGGATGCAGGCGTGCAGGTGATCGATGCACGCATCAGCCATCTCGCCTACGCACCGGAAATCGCACACGCCATGCTGCAGCGCCAGCAGGCGAACGCGATCATCGCCGCGCGCACACGCATCGTGTCCGGCGCGGTCGGCATGGTCGAGATGGCGCTTGCCGAACTGCAGAAGAACGGCGTGGTGAAACTGGACGAGGAACGCAAGGCGCAGATGGTCAGCAACCTGCTCGTGGTGCTGTGCGGCGAGCGCTCCACGCAACCGGTCGTCAATGCCGGAACGCTGTATTGAACCCGTTTCCAGGAGCCGCCATGAGCAAGAACTCGGTCAATCACAGCGAATGGAACAACCCGGCCAACTGGTCCACGCCGTCATGGCTCGGGTTCTACTTCAGCAAGCGCGACACCCGCGCCTGGGTCCCGAAGCGGCTGCGTGCACTGGGCTGGACACCGAACCTCGCGCATCCACGCGGCGCCGCATCGCTGCTGCTGATCATGCTCGCGATCGCACTGGCCGGCCCGATCGCCTGCCTCGTGCAGGGTTAGCGCGCGACCGTCCTCGATGAGCGAGAAGAAGGCCTACCCGCTGCGCATCAATGCCGACGTGCTCGCGGCCGCGCAGCGCTGGGCCGATGACGAGTTGCGCAGCCTCAATGCACAGATCGAGTACGTGCTTCGCGATGCATTGCGCAAGGCGGGCCGGCTGCCCCGGCCGGACGAGGACGCGCCCGAGCGGGACGGGACCTAGATCTCCTTCTCGAAGTGGCGAGCTCGCATTGCCGCGGTATTGATGCCAGCGATCACCTGGGTCAGGTCGCGCCGCGAAGCCGCGTCTTCTTGGACGAATAGTTAAGCCGCGTACCTGGCTGGCGCTCAAGGCCGACCCGACCCACATACCGAAGACTGTGGAGCGGGCACATGCCGCCGCAGGCCACCGGCCCCCACGAACCGACGGACCTGACCCATCGGGAGGCGAGCCGAC
>CADCUA010000134.1 GCA_902805755.1 uncultured Lysobacter sp. | reverse complement strand
CACTGGGCAGCGACACGAAGGACGAGCGCAATGTGCCCGCGATCGGGGCGCTGGTCGTCGACGAGGGCAGCGCGCATTTCGTGGCACGCGAGCACGGTGCGGACATTCGCACCGACTTCGCCATGGACCGACGCGAGGACGCCGGAACGAACGGCGTATCGCCTCCGATGCCGCTTCGCTTCCGTGCCAAGGGCAAATGGCAGAACGAGAACTTCAATGCAGAAGGCCGCACCGGTGACGTGCTGTACCTCAGTTCACCGCTGCAGCAGCCCTTCCCCGCGGAAGTGCACGTTACTGCGGGCCGCACGAACCTGCGCGCCAGGGGAACCGTGGCCAGCCTGGCGACTCTGGACGGCGCCAACGTCAATTTCCAGCTGCAGGGAGCCAACCTCGCGGAGCTGTACAAGCTGGTTGGGGTGGTGCTTCCCGAGACACCGCGCTTCGCCGTGGCGGGCCAGCTGGCCAAGCAGGGCAATGTCTGGCGCCTGCGGCAGATGAGCGGCAAGCTGGGCAACACCGACCTGGTCGGCGAGATGGCGTTCGACAAGTCCGGAAACGTGCCACAGCTCACGGGCCAGCTGCATTCGCGCGCCCTGGATTTCAACGATCTGGCTCCCCTGATCGGCATGAAGGAGCAACCCCCTGCGCGCAAGACGGCCGCCGCAGCTCGCGGCAAGGCGCCACGTGATCCGAACCGCAAGGTGCTGCCCACGACCAAGCTGGACGTTGCTCGCCTGCAGCGGATGAACGCGGACGTGCGCTTTGGTGCCGACAAGATCGTCAATGCCGGCAAGCTCCCGCTGGACCGGGCGAGCGTGCACGCGCGATTGCAAAACGGCCTGCTGCATCTCGAACCGCTGGACCTCGGCGTCGCCGGCGGTCGGATGACCGGCCAGATCCGCATCGACAGCAGGAGCGTCCCGGTTATGGCGCAGGTGAAGCTGGATGCGCGCGCACTCGAGCTGAATCGCCTGTTCCCGGGCTCGCAGATGACGCGTGCGAGCTTCGGCAAGATCCACGGCGAGATCGACCTCGCCGGGCAGGGCAGCTCGGTGGCGCAGATGCTGGGCGGTGCGTCGGGCAACGTCGCGATGCTGATGGGCCGCTGGCAGATGAGCAATTTGCTGATGGAG
>CADCUA010000133.1 GCA_902805755.1 uncultured Lysobacter sp. | reverse complement strand
CCGGATCGATGCCGGCCACCCCCGGCAGCTCGAACGGCGTATTTCGCAGCTCTTCGATGAAGATCGCATCGGCTTCGCGCAGCAGGTCGGCGTATTCCTTCTTCACTTCGCCGAGGATGCGCACGCCCAGGCCCGGGCCCGGGAACGGGTGGCGGTAGACCATGTCGTGCGGCAGGCCGAGGGCGACGCCGAGTTTGCGCACTTCGTCCTTGAACAGTTCGCGCAGCGGTTCCAGCAGGCTCAGGTTCAGCGTTTCCGGCAGGCCGCCCACGTTGTGGTGGCTCTTGATGGTCTGGCCCTTCTTGCCCTTGCCGGCCGATTCGATCACGTCCGGGTAGATGGTGCCCTGCGCCAGCCACTTCGCATTGCTCAGCTTGCCTGCTTCGACCTGGAACACCTCGACGAACTCGCGGCCGATGATCTTGCGCTTCTGCTCCGGGTCGGTGACGCCGGCCAGGTGGCCCATGAACTGCTCTTCGGCATCGATGCGCAGCACCTTGACGCCGAGGTTTTTCGAGAACATGTCCATCACCATCTTGCCCTCGTCCTTGCGCAGCAGGCCGTGGTCGACGAACACGCAGGTCAGCTGGTCGCCGATGGCGCGGTGGATCAGGGCGGCGGCCACGCTCGAGTCGACGCCGCCGGACAGGCCCAGGATCACCTCGTCGGTGCCAACCTGCTCGCGGATCTTCTGCACCGCTTCACCGATGTAGTCGGGCATGTTCCAGTCCGACTTGCAGCCGCAGATCTCGTGCACGAAGCGGCCGATGATGGCTTCGCCCTGGGTGGTGTGGGTGACTTCCGGGTGGAACTGCAGCGCGTAGAAGCGGCGCTCTTCGTCGGCCATGGCGGCGATCGGGCAGCTGTCGGTCGAGCCCATCAGCTTGAAGCCCGGCGGCATGTCCAGCACCTTGTCGCCGTGGCTCATCCAGACGCGCAGCATGCCGTGGCCTTCGCCGGTGACGAAGTCGTTGATGCCGTTCAGCAGCGCGGTATGGCCGCGCGCGCGCACCTCGGCGTAGCCGAACTCGCGCACCTTGCCGTTCTCGACCTTGCCCCCTAACTGGGCGGCCATGGTCTGCATGCCGTAGCAGATGCCCAGCACCGGCACGCCGGCTTCAAAAGCGGCCTGCGGGGCGCGCGGCGAATCGCCTTCGAGCGTCGAGTTGTGGCTGCCCGACAGGATGATGCCGGAGGCGCCGTAGTTGCGCACGAACTCGTCGCTGACGTCATACGGGAAGACTTCGGAAAACACGCCGGCATCGCGCACGCGGCGCGCGATCAGCTGGGTAACCTGGGAACCGAAATCGAGGATGAGGATTTTCGAATGCATGGAATGCGCTTAGAAGCCAAAAGAGAATGAATTCGGGACCGGGCGCCGCGTGGCGGCGTCCCGGTACAAAAAACGGCGCACTGGCGCCGTTTGACTGGTTACTCGGAACGGTAGTTCGGAGCTTCCTTGGTGATCTGCACGTCGTGCACGTGCGATTCGCGCATGCCGGCCGAGGTGATCTCGACGAATTCGGCTTTCTCGCGCAGCTCTTCGATGGTGGCGCAGCCGCAGTAGCCCATCGACTGGCGCACGCCGCCGACCAGCTGGAAGATGATCGCCAGCACGCTGCCCTTGTAGGCGACGCGGCCTTCGATGCCTTCCGGGACGAACTTGTCGGCCTTGCTCGATGCTTCCTGGAAGTAGCGGTCGGCCGAGCCTTCGGCCATCGCGCCCAGGCTGCCCATGCCGCGGTAGGACTTGTAGCTGCGGCCCTGGTACAGGATGACTTCGCCCGGCGCTTCTTCGGTGCCGGCGAACATCGAGCCCATCATGACCGTCGAGGCGCCCGCTGCGAGCGCTTTCGAGACGTCGCCCGAGTAGCGGATACCGCCATCGGCGATGCAGGGCACGCCGGTGCCGGCCAGCGCTTCGGCCACGTTCGAGATCGCGGTGATCTGCGGTACGCCGACGCCGGCGACGATGCGGGTGGTGCAGATCGAGCCGGGGCCGATGCCGACCTTGACCGCGTCTGCGCCAGCCTCGACCAGCGCCCGGGCGGCGGCCGCGGTGGCGATGTTGCCGCCAATGACGTCCACGTGCGGGTAGCGGGTCTTGATCGACTTGACGGTATCGAGGATGCCTTGCGAGTGGCCGTGCGCGGTATCGACCACCAGCACGTCGACGCCGGCCGCCACCAGCAGCTCGACACGTTCGCGGTCCTTCTCGCCCACGCCGACGGCCGCGCCCACGAGCAGCTTGCCCTGCGCATCTTTCGATGCGAACGGGTGCTCGTGCGACTTCATGATGTCTTTCACGGTGATCAGGCCGCGCAGCTCGAACTCGTCGTTGACGACCAGCACGCGCTCGAGGCGGTGCTTGTTCATCAGGCGCTTGGCCTCTTCGGTATTGGCTTCCTCGTTCACGTAGACGAGTTTTTCGCGCGGGGTCATCTTGGTGCGGGTTTCGGCGTCGAGGTCTTCCTCGAAGCGCAAGTCGCGGTTGGTGATGATGCCGACGACCTGCTTGCCTTCGACGACCGGGAAGCCGGAGAAGCCGTGCTGGTGCTGCAGGGCGATGACGTCGCGGATCTTCATGTTCGGCGGGACCGTGATCGGGTCGCGCAGCACGCCGGCTTCGAAACGCTTGACGCGCGCTACTTCACGGGCCTGGTCGGCCGGACGCAGGTTCTTGTGGATGATGCCGATGCCGCCTTCCTGCGCCATCGCAATCGCCAGACGGGCTTCGGTCACGGTGTCCATCGCGGCCGAAACGATCGGCAGGCGGATGGTGAGGTCGCGGGTCAGGCGAGTCGCGAGCGAAACGTCCTTTGGCAGGACGGTGGAATGCGCGGGGACGAGAGACACATCGTCGAAGGTCAGCGCTTCAGCCTGGATGCGCAGCATGGGCGGGCCCGGATGGATGAAGCACGTCATTGTACCCGGTGCCGCCGTTCGAGGCGCGGGCATACGATCGGCGGGCCACGAGCCGGGCGCAACCATTCATCCCGCCGGTTCCACTGCCCCTCGCAGTTACGAACGCGCTGCTTCAGCCGCTTCGAGCGTGTTCTGCATCAGCGTCGCGACGGTCATCGGTCCGACACCACCCGGCACAGGCGTGATCCAGCTGGCACGTTGAGCCGCCGCGTCGAAACCGACGTCGCCGACCAGGCGTCCGTCGTCCAACCGATTGATGCCGACGTCGATCACGACCGCGCCCGGCTTCACCCACTCGCCCGGCACCAGGCCCGGCCGTCCGACTGCGACTACGAGGATGTCGGCATTGCGCACGGATGCTTCCAGCACCTCCGGCGGTGTGAACTTGTGGCAACTGGTGACCGTGCACCCGGCGATCAGGAGCTCGAGCGCCATTGGGCGCCCGACATGATTGGACACACCCACCACGGTCGCGCTCTGGCCACGCACGGGCCGGTCCGTATAGCCCAGCAGCGTCGTGATGCCGCGCGGTGTGCACGGTCGCAGGCCGAACTGGCGAAGCGCGAGATGGCCAACATTCTCGGGATGGAAGCCGTCCACATCCTTGCGCGGGTCGATGCGATGGATCAGCGCAGTCGCGTCGCGGCGGTCCGGCAGGGGCAACTGCACGAGAATGCCGTGCACCTGCGGATCGGCGTTGAGGCGGTCGATCAACGCAAGAAGCTCGGCGTCGGTGGTCTCGGCCGGGAGATCGAAATCCATCGCGCGGATGCCGACCTTCTCGGCCGCGCGACGCTTGTTGCGAACGTACACGCTCGAGGCCGGGTCACTGCCCACGAGCACGACCGCAAGGCCGGGCCGACTTAGGCCCGCTTCGACCCTGGCGTCGACCTGCGCGCGGAGGTTGTCGAGCAGATCCTCGGCGATGCGCTTGCCATCGAGGATCCGGGCCGGGAACGCGTGAGGCGAGGCGGTCATTCGTGCACGGGCCCTGCGATAGAGTTCGGGTGCGCATTATCCCTGAATCGGGTGGCGCTACCGAAGCGCCGACGCTGACCCCCGAGGGCAACGCATTGCCGATGAAGTCGCTGATCGCTGTTTTCCTTATCGTCGCCACCGCATACATCGCACTGTGCACGTGGATGTTCGTGCGCCAGCGCGACCTCATCTATTTCCCGC
>CADCUA010000132.1 GCA_902805755.1 uncultured Lysobacter sp. | reverse complement strand
TTCGGAAGACGCGCACTAAGTCGGCATCGCCCGGTTCCTGTTTCACCCTTCCTGTTCCAACCCTCAAAAGTCCGTTTCGGAGAAAACCATGGAAACCATCCTCGCCAACCTCGCCCAAGTCCAGGCGTCGACCGTTCTGGCCGTCGGCATCATGATCGGCCTGGCCGCTCTGGGCGCCGGTATCGGTCTGGCGATCATGGCCGGCAAGTTCCTCGAGTCCGCTGCGCGTCAGCCGGAACTGATCCCGGTGCTGCAGGTCCGCATGTTCATCACCGCCGGCCTGATCGACGCCGCGTTCATCATCACGGTCGCCGTCGCGCTGCTGCTTGCGTTCGCCAACCCGCTGGTGGGTGAGTTCACGAGCCGCCTGGCGGGCTGATCCAGCCCTGCGGACGCGAGCCGGTCCACGCCGGCTCGCTCCCGCTGTTAGTAGGGAGCCCGGCCAACCGCGGCCCGGCCCAACCACTCTGGCAGAGCGTCACGAATGAACATCGGTCTTACCCTATTTGCCCAGGCGCTGGCCTTTGCCGGCCTCATCTGGATCGTTGCGACCAAGATCTGGCCGCCGCTGCTCAACGCGATCGAAGAGCGGCAGCGCAAGATCGCCGAAGGTCTGGCCGCGGCCGACAACAGCCAGAAGGCTCTTGCCGAAGCGCAGCAGAACGCCGATGTGGCGATGCGCGAGGCGCGCGTCAAGGCGAACGAAGTCATCGATCAGGCGCACCAGCGTGCGAACCAGATCATCGAGCAGGCCCGTAACGAAGCGCTCGCCGAAGCGGCGCGTGCGAAGGACCTTGCGAGTGCCGAAATCGCGGCAGCCTCGAACCGGGCTCGCGAGGATCTGCGCCGTCAGGTGTCGCTGCTCGCGGTGGCCGGCGCCGAAAAGCTGCTGCGTCGCGAAATCGACGCGAACGCCCACAAGGTGCTGCTCGACGAACTCGCAGCCGAGATCTAAGCGATGACCCAGGCCCTGACCCTCGCCCGTCCGTACGCCCGCGCCGCTTTTGCGCACGGGCGCCAGGACGGCACCGCCGCGCAATGGTCGCAGTCGTTGCGCTTCGCGGCCCATGCGGCTGTCGAGCCGCAGGTGGCGGCGATGCTCTCGCACCCGCAGCTGTCTTCGCGTGATGCAG
>CADCUA010000131.1 GCA_902805755.1 uncultured Lysobacter sp. | reverse complement strand
CGACGACCTCGTCATCCGTGCGCGTGGCATCACCGTAAATGGTGCACTCAGGTCCGGCGGCACGATCGGTAGCGATGGCCCGGTCAACACCGGCGCCGAAGGCGCGGCGGATTTCCTGCAGACCACCGACCTGTCCGGCAACGACATGTCGCTGTACGCCGACGAGACCGTGCAGAACAACGGCGCGCGCGGAAACCTGACCGTGAACGTTGCACCGACCATCGCCGGCAGCTACCGCATCCGTGCGGCGGACTTCTTAGGCGGCGCCGCGTTCACGCCGACATTCTCGCCGAGCTTCGAGAACACGTTCGTCATCCAGGACACCGAGAACGGATTCTCCGGTGGCAACCTGAGCAGCCCCGGCCGCCTGTGGATCGAAGTCCAGAACGGCGGCTCGCTCAACGTGACGGGCCCGCTCGCCTCCACGCGTGGCGACGTTCAGCTCATCACGCTCGGCGGCGGTGACATCAACCTCGCCGGTAACGTGGCGTCCGGTGCGAATGGCGGCACGGCCAATAACGAGTTCGTTTCGCTGCGCTCAAGCGGCGCGATCAACCAGACCGCGGGCATAATCAACACCACGCTCAGTACGACCGGCAGTCTGTACGCCAGCGCCGCGAACGGCATTTCGCTGGGTCAGGCCAACCAGTTTGCGACCGCCGCGTTCCAGAATACCGGTGCCGGCGGGATCCTCGTCCGCAATGCCGGCAGCTTCTCCCTGTCAACGCTGACGTTCGCGTTCAACCCGACCATCGCCGGCGCGACGACGGGCAGCGGCATCGTCGACCTGCAGGCCGCGAACGGACTGACGGTCGCCGCAGTGCCGGTCAGCACGGGCACGGGCGACATCCGCCTCGCGGGCACTACCGTGGCCATGAACACGGGTCCTGTGACGACCGGCGCTGGCAACATCGTCGTCGACGGCGCCACCACACTCGCCGCTGGCACCACGGCGTTCACCGCGACGGGCGGCACGGCAACCTTCAACGGCACCATCAACGGCCAGTCCGCCGGCACGGGTGGGCTCGTCGTCAACGCGACCGGCACGACGTTCAACGGCAACGTGGGTGCGACGAATGCGCTCTCCACGCTCACGGTCAACGGCGGCACGACGCTCAACGCGAACACCGTGACCGCGGCGAACACGGTCGACCTGGACGACCTGACTGTCGCCAACACCTTGGCGGGCAATGCGACGATCACGGCCACCAACGGCGCGTTGACCGTCGGCAACGTCACCGCCAACCATGGCGGCTCGCTGGTCGGCAACGGTGCAACAATCAACGTCGCCTCGTTCGCCGGTCCGAATGCCTCGCTGGCGCTGACGTCCACGACGGGTGCGATTGCCCTGGGCACCACGACGGCCGGCGGCACGGTTTCGCTGACGTCCGCCGATGCCATCGGCGGCATCGCCCCGGGCTCACGCCTCGATGTGTCCGCCGGTGGGCAGGTCACCCTCGATGCGGATGGCGCCGCGCTGCTCGGTAACGTCACGTCCTCGGCTGGCGGCATTTCAGTGGTGTCCAACGGCATCGATGCGACCAGCACGAACGCCGCCGGCATCCTCTCGCTCAATGGCGGCACGGGTGGCATCGCGCTCGGTAGCGGTAGCGGCAGTTCGACGTCGCTCAACACGGTGGGCGCAGTCAACGTGACCGGCGTGCTGACGACCGGGCTGCTTACCGGCAACGTGCTCGGCACGGTCACGATGTCCGGTGCGAACCAGGTCAGCGAGCTGGGCAACCTGACCACCCAGGGACTCGTGCTGAACAACGCACGTGCGCTGCGCGTGTCGGGCGTGGTGGATTCGGGCGTCGCCGATACCTCGATCACCGTGAGCGGCGGAAACTTCGAAATCGCCTCGGCCGGCCAGGTCAGCGGTGCGGACGTCGATCTGTCCACCACTGCGAACTTCATCAATGCGTCCGGCTCCGATGCGGTCACTGCCAGCGGGAACTGGGTGATCTATTCGGCGGCACCGACCGGCAACGCGTTCGACAACCTCAACAGCGGCAACACCGCATTGTGGAACGCCACGCGCGCAACGCTGGCACCCGGCGCCGTGAGCGGCAACCGTTACGTGTTCGCGTTCCAGCCGCGTCTGACGCTGACCACCGGCAGCGTGAGCAAGGTCTACGGCACCGACCTCACGGGCAACCCGGGCGTCGCGTTCTCGATCACCGGCTACCAGCCGGGCGTGGCCGGCGCGTTCCTCGCCGACACCGAAGCCACGGTGTTCAGCGGCACGCCGCGCGTGACGTCGGACGGCTTCGCAGCGCGTGCGTCGGTCAATGGCGGCCCGTACGGGATCACCGTCGACCCGAATTCGCTCGCCACCAACAGCGGGTACGGGGTCGATGTGTCCAACGCGGGCAGCGTTACCGTCACGCCACTCGGGATTACTGCAACGGCGAATGTTGACGACAAGACCTACGACGGCAACGCGTCGGGGACCGGCACGTTCGTGCTCAACGGTGTGCTCAGCGGGGACGAGGTGGGCGCATCCGCCACCTTCACTTTCTTCGACGCGAACGCGGGAGTGAACAAGCAGGTCACGGTCAACGGACTGGCACTGACCGGGGCTGCCGCGGGGAACTACACGGTCACCTTGAGCGGACAGGCACTCGCGGACATCCTGCAGCGTGCGATCACGGTCACCGCGGACGCGAAGACCAAGCAGGCCGGCGCCACCGATCCGGCGCTGACGTACACGCTCACGAACGGTTCCCTGGTCGCTGGCGAATCGCTGACGGGCTCGCTCACGCGCCAGGCGGGTGAGACTGCCGGTAGCTATGCGATCGGACAGGGCACCCTGAACGCGTCCGCGAATTACCAGCTCACGTTTGTCGGTTCCACGCTCACGGTCACCGCAGCGGCGGTCACCCCACCGCCGGTCGTTACTCCGCCGCCGGTGGTGACCCCGCCGCCGACGGTCGGTGCCGCGTTCGGCAGGTCGTTGGCAAGCGAGACGACCGATCTGCTCGACAACGGTACGCCGGGTGCGTTGCCGGCTACTGGGGCGTTCCGCGTGCTCGATGAGCGCGGCGTGCGAGAGGAGTGCAAGGGCCCGGGTTCGGAGCAGCGTGCGGATTGCCCGAACGCACAGCCGAACTAAGCCTGGTCCGCAGCATGCAGTAACAAAAAGGCCCCGCATTGCGGGGCCTTTTTTTGGGCGTCGCCATTGCGACGCTGCGTACGTTACCGCACTGCCTACATCACATTCGGCTCGCTGAACGCCTCGATCTCCGCGAACTCGCTGATCGGCACACAGCTGCAGAACACGTTCTTGTCGCCGTACACGTTGTCCACGCGCGCGACCGGCGGCCAGTACTTCTGCTGGCGCAGCGAGGCGAGCGGAAACACCGCGAGTTCGCGCGAGTAGCCATGCGTCCACTCCGCCGCCATCGCCGCGTTCGCGGTGTGCGGCGCGTGCTTGAGCGGGTTGTCCTCGCGGTCCATGCGGCCTTCCTCGACCGCGCGGATCTCATCGCGGATCTGGATCATCGCGTCGATGAAGCGGTCCAGTTCGTGCAGCGATTCGCTCTCGGTCGGCTCCACCATCAGCGTGCCCGCGACCGGGAAGCTCAGCGTCGGCGCATGGAAGCCGAAGTCGATCAGGCGCTTGGCCACGTCCTCGGCGCTGATGCCGGTCGCGTCCTTGATCGGCCGCAGGTCCAGGATGCATTCGTGCGCGACGAGATCGTTGCGGCCGGTGTACAGCGTCGGGTAGTGCGCCTCGAGGCGCTTGGCGACGTAGTTCGCATTGAGCAACGCGACCTGCGTGGCGCGGCGCAGGCCTTCGGCGCCCATCATCGTCACGTACATCCAGCTGATCGGCAGGATGGAGGCCGAGCCGTAGCTCGCCGCACTGACCATGCCGACGTCGCCATCGCCGCCGAGCCTGCGCGGCAGGAACGGTGCGAGGTGCTCCTTCACCGCGCACGGGCCCACGCCCGGGCCGCCGCCGCCATGCGGGATGCAGAACGTCTTGTGCAGGTTGAGGTGCGAGACGTCCGAGCCCCACTTGCCGGGCTTGGCGACACCGACCAGCGCATTCATGTTCGCGCCATCGGTGTACACCTGGCCGCCGTGCTGGTGCACGATC
>CADCUA010000130.1 GCA_902805755.1 uncultured Lysobacter sp. | reverse complement strand
AAGGCGGACAGGCGCAGTTCATCGAACAGCCGATGGCCGCGTCGACGCAGGATTCGCAGGTGAACCAGCTGCTCGACCACTTGCGGGAACATCTCGGCAAGCAGCACAGCATCGACGCCCTGGCGACAAGGGCGGCGATGAGCCGCCGGACGTTCACTCGTCATTTTCAAAAAGCGACGGGTATGACCCTGGTCGATTGGCTGGTCAATGAGCGCCTGCAGCGAACCCGCGAGCTCCTGGAAACGACCTCGATGTCGATCGAACGCATTTCAGAGCTCGCCGGCTTCCAGACGGCGTTATCGCTGCGCCAGCACTTCAAGAAGCGTTTCCAGGTAAGCCCGCGCGATTGGCGCAGGTCCTTTGGACAGAAAGCCGCAACCGAGTTGGACTGACGTCCTCATGTGGGGCCGCTTGCGGTGGATGCGCGTCCATCTACACGCTGCCCAGCCTGTTTCCCATGATCCGCTCGATGAAGTTGCGCTTGGCCGGGCGTGGCAGGCTGTCATCCACCAGCCCCGCCCACTTCTCGCCCAACTGCTCACAGGTCGCGCGCAGTACCGGGTCGAGATCGGGCAGGCGCGCCAGCGCGCACAGGTGGCGCTCGATCACCGATGCCAGGCGCACGCAGGGACGGTCGCGTTCGTCGCGCGCGGTGTAGTGCGACATCAGGTGCAGCAGGGAGGCGAGCATGACGGCGTCGCGGTGGCGCGTGGCCGGTACGGCCAATGGCGGTGCTTCGGCAAACTGGTTTTCCATGACAATCCCTTCGCATAAATGAGAATGATTCTCATTCATTATGCTGAAGGGAGGGGGCGGATGCAAGCGGAAACTACAATCGGGTTTCCCGCGCCGCCCGCAAGAACTCATCGAGCACCGGCGTGCAGTCGAGCAGATCGGTCCCGCCGGCGCGGTGGAATTCCGGGTGCCATTGCAGTCCCATCACGAAATCGGCCGGCTCGTACCGGATCGCTTCCACGATCCCGTCCGGATACGACATCGCCTCGACCCGCACGCCACGGCCCAGTTCCTTGACCGCCTGGTGGTGAATCGAATTGACGATCGGGCGGCCGCCATGGGGGAACATGCGCGCCAGCGACGAGCCCGGAGGAAACTCGATCGCGTGGCGGTGAGCGTC
>CADCUA010000129.1 GCA_902805755.1 uncultured Lysobacter sp. | reverse complement strand
TGCGAGCCCTTCCAGTACACCCGGTTGCAAGCCTCGCAGGTGGTGAATTCCTCGTGCGTGTCGGCCACGCGTGGCGGTAGCCGGTCGCGCACCTCGGCCTTCGCGACCGCCCGCAGCGGCAGGTTGCAATGCAGGCACAGCGAGAACGGCCGCATGCCGGCGCCCAGGCGCAGGCGCGCAACGAGTTCGCGCAACTGGGCCGAGGGCTCGAGCGCGTGCAGGTAGCAGCCGAGTTCCACGGTGCGGCGCTTGAGCAGATCGCGGTCGCGCGTCAGCAGCACCCGCCCCTGCTCGCGCGCGATGCGCTCGATCTCGTCGTCGTGGTAGTGGTTGTCGTAGAGCGTATCGTAGCCGGCCATGCGCAGCAGCCGCGCCAGCCCGCCGAGATGGGCGTCGGCGACGAAGCGCTGGCGTCCTTCCGGCCAGGTGCGCAAGCGCTGCAGCGGCGCCACATCGATGGCGCCGAAGGACGGGTAGGCCGCGACCCGGTCGCCCTCGCGCAACAGGTGCCCGAAGCCGCTCGATTCTCCGTTGACCAGCACTAGCTCGACCTCGGTATGCGGCACGCCGAGGGCCTCGATCATGTGCTTGACCGTCGCTTCGCGTGCGCACGACGTGCTGAATTCGCGCCCACGCCGCGCACGCGGCAGGAAGTCGCCCAATCCGTCATAGAAGCGGAAGGTGGCGCTCACCATGGCGGCGACCGTATTGCGTTGTCGTCCAGCGCTTGCCGGTCCAGCGCGTCCAGCCCGTGCAGCAACTGCAGCGCGTTCGGCACCGCCTCGAAGGCCGCCGTGTTGTCGAAGATGCACCAGCAGCTGCGCCCGCGCGCGGTCTGCTGCGCCAGTTCGCGCCGTACCGACTCGACATACTCGGGCGAGTAGCGCGAATAGTAGATGCGCGGCGTTCCGTGCAGGCGCACGTAGACCGTGTCGTCGCTGGTCGGCACGTGCGGGCCCGGCTGCCCGGCGGCCGGGTCGGCGATCACGCGCGCGACGCCGCTCTCGCGCAGCAAGGCGGTGGCGGCCTCCGAGAACCAGCTCGGGTGGCGCGCCTCGAAGGCGACCGCGCAGCCGAACAGCTCATGCAGCCTGCGGAAGAAGCTGCGCGCCGGCTCGTCGACGAAGCCGAACTT
>CADCUA010000128.1 GCA_902805755.1 uncultured Lysobacter sp. | reverse complement strand
AGAGCGTTCCGTAGCCCGTCCCGCTGGCCCCGAAAAGCCCGCCACGCCTGCATTCCAGCCGCCCGCCCCCGGCCCGGCCTCAATCCACCCGCACCTGCGCCCTGTGCTCGATCAGCAACTGCCGCAATCAATCGGCTGCGGCCGCACGTAACGCCGCCCAGTCCAGGCCGAACCGCGCGAGGTACTTCCGCAGCCGGTCGGCGTCGTTCGTGCTGGAGCGCTGCGCTCGCGACGCGGCGAAGAGTTCGCGGCCGGCGGCCGACAGCGACTTCGAGCGCCGGCATACCTGGACGACGGATTCCAGTTGGACCCGATCGAACGGGTCGATCGCCGTTGCGTCGGGCAGGCGGCGTCTGCCTTCAAGCGCTGAGGCACCTACAAACGGCACCGTGAAACCTGCCGAACGCGCCGACGGATTCTTGGGACCCGGACGGGAACGTACGCTTGGCCGCGCCGACGGTGGCGTCGACCTGCGACTGCGGCCGTCGCATTGCACGACGGCCGCAGTGCTTCTCGTGCAGAAACTTACGGTGCGTCCGGGCGGGTCAGGTTCGGCAGGGCCGTATCGAACTGCTGTGCCAGCGACAGTGACGGCTGGATGTGACCTTGCTTGTGCGCGGTGGCCGCGACATCCGCACCCCAGCTGGCACTGCGCAGGCGCTGGTTCGGCGTGCCGTGGTGGCCGTCCGAGGCGAAGCCGCAGTCGCCGACTTCATAGAACGCCTTCTGCGACGGCAGCACGCGCTTGGCGTTGAACGCCAGGCCGCGCTTGTGGGTGAGGTAGTACGTGGCGAACGCGTCCGCCATCAGCTCGGTGCGGCGGGTGGCCTCGGCGCCGGTAAGCGGCGAATCGAACAGTGCCTTCTTGAACTGCACCTGGTGCCCGAATTCGTGGGCAAGGATCGCACGCGGGCCGGTTTCGCCCAGGCCCACGGCCTGCATGCCCTGCATGATGCCGTCGCCCATCACGATGCGCTCGGGGATGCCCCATGCCGGGAGGCCAGCGAACGCGAACGCGTTGAACGTGAACAGCGGATGCGAACCCTTCTGCAGAGCGGGATCGCTGTGCACGACGGTGTACAGCAGTTCCGCCACTGCGCGCGCCGTGGGGCCCGGGCCGTACAGCAGTTCGACCGCGCGCTCGGTGCGATCGATGCTGCTGTACACGTCGGCGCCATGCATCGGCACCATGTCGAACGTGCCGCTGTTGACGTCCCAGAAGCGGCGCTGGTCGCGGAAGTCGTGCGTCAGCTTGAGCGTGTACTCGCCGTTGAGGCCAAACGTGTTGGCTGCCGAGCCGGATCCGTACACCAGCGCGTCGTACGCGGGCAGGTCGAGGCCGCCAAGCACCGAAAGGATGTACAGACTGCCGAAGTCGATCGAGTCGATCTGGGCATCCAGGTATTGGCCGAGCGCGGTGCCGCTGCACGCGTAGTCGCCCGGATTGATGGCGTTGTCGACGATCTCCGACCATTGCGTGTTGCCGATCGTGCGATCCAGCGCAACGGCTGCCTGCGAGGTCTTCGGAAGGCGGGCCTGCAGCGCCTGCGCGCGCGCGACCAGCTCCGGATACTTCGTGGTGGTGGCCGACGCGGTAGTCGGTGTAGCGGCCTTGGCGTCGCTGACGACACCACCGAGGCCGAGCGTAAGTGCGGCCGCGAGGCAGCTGCTGATAAGCGTCCGTTTCAACATCAGTGTTGCTCCAAAGGACTGTCCATAGAAAAAAGCGCGAAGGCGTCGACATCTGTTATGCGATGCCGGTCACGATCCTATAGGCCTTTGGAGGTCGCGCATACATGGCTAAAGGCATGGGCCAACGCGCATGCGTGCCCGCCTGTCCGGACCACTTCCGCGGCATGCCGCTCAGCAATTCGCACTGGAACTCCGGGGAGTCCGCACGCGTCACCGGGAGCGGCGCCCGCGCCGTCGTGGCGTGGGTGGAGGATGCGCAAGGCGAACGCCAAGCAGCGGGCGACGCTGACGCTGCCGGGTTTTCGCCGCGTGGTCGCAGCCGCAGGAGCGGTGACCGGCGTACGCCTGTGTCGCTATCGGCAGGTGGTTGCGCCCGTCTCCAACCGTCCGCCCCCGATGTCCAACGGATGTGCTCTACGAACGGCTGCCTACGATCCATGCGATCGCTGGCGTGCCGGGCCGCAGGGGTGGCGCAGGCGAAGCGCTGCAACATTTCCGCAACATTCCCCGGCTACACTCGCGGCTCGAAGGGGAGTAGCTCCCAATCGCTTGCGTCGTCATTACGAGCATCCGCTCCGGCGCAGCGGCAGATCACTCATCGATCTGCGAGCAAGACCTTCGCCGTTCCGCGGCGAAGGCGTGTCTAACGATGCATGCCCGTGCGCGGCCACGTTTCCGGCCGGAGCTTTTGTCATGCAGACCATTGGTAATCCCACCCTGTGGGGCGCGTTCGCCGCCCTTGTCGTCGTCGCGTTGCTGGTCGACCTGGTCCTGATGCGGCATGGCGGCGCCCATCGGGTGACGTTCAAGGAAGCGCTTGGCTGGAGCATCGGCTGGGTGGCGCTGGCGCTGACCTTCAATGCCGGCCTGTGGTGGTACGCGGGGCAGCAGTTCGGGGCAGCCGAGGGTCAGCGCATCGCGCTCGAGTTCCTGACCGGTTACCTGGTCGAGAAGTCGCTGGCGGTCGACAACATCTTCGTGTTCCTGATGGTCTTCAGCTACTTCGCGGTGCCTGAAGTGCAGCGGCAGAAAGTGCTGATCATCGGTGTGCTCGGCGCCATCGCGTTGCGCGCGGTGATGATCTTCGCCGGCTCGATCCTGCTGGTGAAGTTCCACTGGCTGCTCTACGTGTTCGGCGCGTTCCTGCTGCTCACGGGGATCAAGATGCTCTGGGCCGCCGGCAAGACGCCGGATCTGGGAGCGAACCCGGTGCTGCGCTGGATGCAGAGCCATCTGCCGCTTACCAGCGACTACCACGGCAGTTCGCTCACGGTCGTGCGCGATGGCGTGCGCCGCTATACGCCGTTGTTCGTCGTGGTCGTGCTGATCGGCGTGACCGACGTGATCTTCGCGGTGGACTCGATCCCGGCGATCTTCGCGATCACCACCGACCCGTTCATCGTCCTGACGTCGAACGTGTTCGCGGTGCTTGGGCTGCGGGCGATGTTCTTCCTGCTCGCCGGCCTGGCCGACCGCTTCCATCTGCTGCCCTACGGCCTGGCGCTGGTGCTGATGTTCATCGGCGCGAAAATGCTGCTGATCGACATCTACAAGATCCCGGTGGCGTGGTCGCTCGCGGTCGTGGTGGTCACGATCGCCGCCACCATGACGCTGAGCGTGCTGCGCCCGGCGAAGGTCGTGCACGGCGAAGGTTGAGTCCGCGATCGCTCTTACCCCGGGTCTGCGCGGTCTGTAGGATGCGTCGCCGCAGTCGTCCGCATACGGATGGCTGCGGCCCCACACATCGTTGTCGCGTGCAGCACTGCGCGTGCCGTTTGAGGAACCGACATGGCGATGCCGTGCGCTGCAGGCGCTGACCGACCACGTGGCAGGCAGGGAGCGGCGTTGACCGCTCCTTGCGCGCAGGCAACGCACGGGGCGAAACAGAGTCCATGAGCACGCTCGACCCCGTTGTCCTGTTCTTCGCGCTCGGGCTGGCCGCGGGCCTCGCGCGTTCGGATCTGCGCCTGCCCTCGGCGATCTACGACTTCCTCACCGTCCTGCTGCTGCTCGCGATCGGGTTGAAGGGCGGCGTGGAGCTGGCCCGGCAATCGCCCGGCACGCTGTTGCCGCAGATCCTTGCCGTTCTCGCGATGGGCGTCGCACTGCCGCTGGTCGCGTACCCGGTGCTGCGCTACGCCGGACGTCTCAAGCGCCCGGACGCGGCGTCGATCGCGGCGCATTACGGCTCGGTCAGCGTGGCCACCTACGCCGTGGTCGCGGCGTACCTGGGCTCGCTGGGCGTCAGCTTCGAGCAGTACATGCCGCTGTTCGTCGTGCTGCTGGAAATGCCGGCGGTCGTGGTCGGCATCGTCCTGGCCCGCGGCGTCTCGCGCCAGACGCAGTGGGGCGCGCTTGCCCATGAGGCGTTCCTTGGCAAAAGCATTGTCCTGCTGGCCGGGGGATTGCTGATCG
>CADCUA010000127.1 GCA_902805755.1 uncultured Lysobacter sp. | reverse complement strand
AGCACCTCGCAGCGGGCATGCCCGCCGATGAAGCACTCGTCCTGCTTGCACACACGCTGACCAACCGCCTGCTGCATGCACCGACCGTGGCGCTGCGTGAAGCGGCGCTGCTGGGCAATGCGGATCTCGCGCGTGCAGCAGAAAAGATGTTCCCCGCGCCGAGCGGCAGCGTCCCGCCCGATGCCACCTCGGTCGAGCCGACCGTGACCGATCCGGGCATGCGCAACCGCTAGCGACGTCGAATGATGCGCGGTGCGTCTGCATCGCCTCGATGTCGCACTGCGTCTGTTCACCCACGCCTGCCTGACCCGGACTTCCGATGACCCCTTCGCTGCGCCGCAAACTCGAAGCCCTGGCCGAACGCCGCGAGGAACTCGAGCGCCTGCTTTCGGACCCGGGCGTGATCGGCGATGCGGACCGTTTCCGCCGGTATTCGCGCGAGTTTTCGCAGCTCGAGCCCGTCGCCGTCGCGCTCGCTGCCGAATCGCGCGCACGACAGGACCTTGCGACCGCCGAAGCGATGCGCGCCGATCCGGAACTGCGCGAACTTGCCGACGACGAGATCGCCGCCGCGAGCGAGCGCCTGCAGCAGCTGGACGTGGAACTGCTCGCGCACCTGATCCCGAAGGACCCGCGCGACGAGAGCGATATCTACCTCGAAGTCCGCGCCGGCACCGGCGGTGACGAGGCGGCGATCTTCGCCGGCGACCTGTTCCGCATGTATTCGCGTTATGCCGAGCGCCAGGGCTGGAAGGTCGAGGTCGAATCGGCAAGTCCGGGCGAGCACGGCGGCTTCAAGGAGGTCATCGCGCGTATCGAAGGCCGCGGCGCGTACTCGCAGCTCAAGTTCGAATCGGGCACGCATCGCGTGCAGCGCGTGCCGGAAACCGAGTCGCAGGGCCGCATCCATACGTCGGCGGCCACGGTGGCGATCATTCCGGTGGAAGCCGAGGGCGAGCCGATCGAGATCAATGCCGCCGACCTGCGCGTGGACACGTTCCGCTCGTCCGGCGCCGGCGGCCAGCACGTCAACAAGACCGACTCGGCGATCCGCATCACCCATCTTCCGTCGGGCGTCGTGGTCGAAAGCCAGACCGAGCGCAGCCAGCACGCAAACCGCGACAAGGCGATGAAGCGCCTGCGCGCGATGCTCACGGATGCGCAGGCGGCCAAAGCTGCGGCAGCGCAGGCCGCGACACGCAAGCTGCAGGTCGGCAGCGGCGACCGCAGCCAGCGCATCCGTACCTACAACTTCCCGCAGGGCCGCATCACCGACCATCGCGTCGAGGGCCTGACGCTGTATGACCTGCCGAATGTCATGACGGGAGAGCTCGACGCACTCGTTGGCCGCCTGCAGCAGGAGCACCAGGCCGACGAACTGGCACGGCTGACCGATTCCAACTGATGCCTGGCCGCCGGGCGATCGGCGGCGGACCACTACGCAGGCGCGTGCGAACACCTGGGTTGAGCGGCGCCGGCCTGGACGAACTGTCAGGGCGCGCGGTGCCGGTGTGGCCACCTGCCCTATCCGCCCGACACGAAGGCAGCTTCCGCGAGGGAGCACAACCCACGGGTAAGAGCCTGAAGGGGTATAGCGCACGTCTCGGCGTTGCATGCACTTGGCAAAGACCCCGGACGATGGCGCTCCAAGCCCGACGCACCGGGTAAACAGCGCGGCCCATGGCGCTAAAAGCCCGATGCACCGGGTAGAAAGCCCGGCCGCTGGCACTTTGAGCGCCAACCGCGAGGCAATACGCCCCGACCGCCGCGCTCCGAGCGCCGTCGATGGGGCAAAAAGCGCCATCAATCGGGCAAAAAGCCCCATCGTCCGAACTCCGGGGCCCGCTCATCGAGCAGAAAGTTCCGCAGATGGCGGTCCGGGCTCCACGCCCGGGGCAAAAAGCGCCGGCCATGGGATCTGGAGCGTGGGCCATGGCGCTGTTTGAGCCGCGAGACTTGTGTGCGGGCTCGGTGAGCGCCCTGACGCCTGAGCTGCCGGTGCTCGCGGGCGCAGGCGGGGATCGCCTAAGCTTGCCCGCCTGCTTCCGCTTCCGGGACATGCCATGAACATCTGCGTCCGCCGGGCAACGCACGCCGATCTGGATCGCGTCGCGCCGCTGTTCGATGCCTACCGGCAGTTCTATGCGCAGCCCGCCGATCCGAAAGCTGCGCATGACTGGCTGCACGAGCGGCTGTCGCGCCGCGAGTCGGTCATTCTCCTGGCCGAACGCGATGGGCATGCGGTCGGCTTCACCCAGCTTTATCCGATGTTCTCGTCCGTGCGCATGGCGCGTATCTGGATTCTCAACGACCTGTTCGTCGACGCGGCGGCACGCCGCGCCGGCGCCGCGCGCGCCCTGCTCGACGCGGCAGCGGATTTCGCCCGCGACGATGAAGCCGCAGGCCTGATGCTCGAAACCGCGCGCGACAACGCGGCCGCACGGGCGCTGTATCTCGCGGCCGGTTGGCAGGAGGATGCGAGCCAGTGGTACAGCCGGCCGGTCACTCCGCAGGCAATGCCGCGGTGAGCATGGACCCGCGCGTGCAGGCGCGACGCGACGTCGAGCACGCGCCTGCGAATGCGATGGCGTGGATCGTGCTCGCCGAAGCCGAACTCGACGCCGGCGACACGCGCGCCGGCGACGCGGCCGCGCGCCGTGCACTGCAGCTGCGCCCGGGCCACCCGGAAGCGCTTGCGCGGCTCGGTCGCGCGCAATCGATGCAGGGCCTTCGTAACGACGCAGCGGCCAGCCTGCGCGCGGCCGCTTCGAACGCACCGGGCCATCCGGGCATCGCAGTCTGGCTGGGCCACGCGCTGGAGGATATCGGCGAAGCCGAAGAGGCCGCAGGCGCTTACGCGCGCGCTTATGCACTGGCGCCGCAGGAGCCGCAACTGGCGGCGTACCTGCTGGCCTGGCGACGCAAGCTGTGTGACTGGCGCGATGTCGATGCGCTCTCGCGACAGGTGCGCGATGCGGTGCGGCTAGGGCGCGCGGCCGTCGAGCCGTTCGCGTTCCTGAGCGAGGACGCCGGGCCCGACGAGCAACTGCGCTGCGCGCGATTGCGCGCTGACGTGGTGGCACGGGCGATCCGACCGCTACCGCCCGCGCAGCCAACACCCGTCACGCGCAGCGCGATTGCTGATGCAGTGGAAAGCGAACCCGTGCGCGTCGGATTTCTTTCGAACGGTTTCGGCGCGCATCCGACCGGGTTGCTCACGGTCGCGATGTTCGAGGCGCTACGAAGCGAGCCTGGCGTGCAACCACATCTGTTCGCACTCAATCGCGACGATGGCAGCCTCATCCGCAAGCGCCTGTCCGCGGCTGTGCATGGAATCCACGATGTCTCGGCGCTGCCGCACGCAGCGATCGCGCGCCGGATCCGCGAGGCAGGCATCGATGTGCTGCTGGACCTGCGCGGCTGGGGCGGCGGCGGCACGCCGGAAGTCCTCGCGATGCGACCCGCGCCGGTGCAGGCGAACTGGCTCGCATACCCCGGCACCTCGGGCGCGCCGTGGCTGGATTACGTGCTGGCCGATCGCTTCGTGCTGCCGCCGTCGCTCGCGCCACATTTCAGCGAACAGGTGGCGTGGCTGCCACGCTGCTTCCAGCCGTCCGACACCGCCCGCAACATCCCGGCGCCACCGCCACGCGACGAATGCGGGTTGCCTGAAGAGGCCGTGGTGTTCTGCTGCTTCAACAACAGCTACAAGCTCAATTGGCGCAGCATGACCCGGGCACTGGCGGTAGTGCGCGGCGTGCCCGATAGCGTGCTGTGGCTGCTGTCCGGACCCGGGCTTGCGAACAGGCGCGTGCGGGACTTCGCCGAAAGCCAGGGTGTCGACCCGCACCGGCTCGTCTTCATGCCCAAGCAGCCGCATGCCGAATACCTCGCGCGCCTGCAGCATGCCGATCTGTTCCTCGACACCCACCCCTACAACGCGCATACCACCGCATCCGACGCGCTGTGGGCCGGCTGTCCGGTGCTGACCTGCCCCGGTGACACGTTCGCGGCACGCGTGGCCGGCAGCCTCAACCATCACCTCGGCATGCCCGCACTCAACGTCGACAGCGACGAGGCCTTTGTCGAACATGCAGTGATGCTGGGGCGCGATCGAGCCGCGCTTGCGGATGTTCGACGTGAACTGGCGGCGCGCAGAACGACCTCAGGCCTGTTCGACATGCCGGGTTTCGCATCTGACTTTGCGCGCGTCATGCGAGCGATGGTCGAACGCCAGCGCGCGGGGCTACCGCCGGCGCCCTTGCACTAGCGTCGGGACAAACGCCTGTCGTCAGCTGCAGCAACACGACTGCAAACGCTAGTGCAACGTGCGATCCGACTCTCCGCTGTCAGCCAGCCGCCGGTTGCGCCGGTAGATCAGCTGCCCGATCACCGCCGTCAGCAGCAACACACTGTTGGTGAACACGAACACCGGGTTGCCAACCATCCAGCTGTAGACGGTGAAACCCACGCTTGCAGCAAGCTGGCCGACGAAGAGCCAGGACGACACACCCTCGACGCTGCGCTCGCGCCATTGCACGACCACCTGCCGGATCAGCGTCGCGATCAGCACGGCCGACGCGGCCCAGCCGATCCAGTCCGCACCGCTCATGCGGAGGCATCCGGCAGGTCTGAAACGAATGCACAGCTCATGCTTGAACCGACTCCTGCGACGGGCGTGCAGGCTGTCGCAGTTGTCGTGCCGGGCCGGTGAAACCCACTCAAAAGCCGGGCTCAGCGGCTGCGCGGGATCGGGATCGGGATCGGAAACGAAAGCTCAGCACCTTCTGGCCTGCCCTGCCGTAGAGCTTCTTCGCAGCACAGCCTGATCCCATGTACTGACGCGCTCCGAAACGTTGCGCGACCGGCAACCTGACACCGCCTCAACCGATGCGAAACGACTCGCCCGCTTCGCTCTCGTCCGCAGTAGAGCGCTCCACCGTGTCCACCCGCGCCCCGGACGGCCCCAGACGCAGCCAGCCCGCGAGCGCCTCGACCGAGTCGTCCGTACCGACCGCAAGCACTTCGACGCTGCCGTCCTCGCGGTTATGCGCATGACCCCGCAGGCCCAACGCCCCGGCCTGTTCGCGGGTGGACGCCCGGAACCAGACGCCCTGCACCTTGCCGCGAACCACGAACCGGGCCGCGCTCACGTCGCCGTGCCGCTTGCGCGCGTGATCTCCGCTTCGATGTCCGCGCCGGTCACCGGCCCGAGGAATTTCTTCGCGATGCGCCCGTCGGGCCGGATCAGGTAGGTCGTCGGCAGCCCGCGCGGCGTCTCGAAACCCGCTGGCGGAGCGGCCACGTCGACGATCGCGACGGGATACACGACCGGATGCGCCTTGAGGAACACCTGCATGTCGGCCGGCTCGATTTCCTCGTAGGCCAGGCCGACCACTTCAAGATCCTCGCGCCGCGCATCCAGCGCGGACAGGTCGGGCATTTCCTTCAGGCAGGGCGCGCACCAGGTTGCCCAGAAGTTCACGACCACCCATTTGCCGCGGCGCGTGGCGAGCTCGTAGCGGGCGCCATCCAGCGTGGTCACGTCCAGCGCGGGTATGTCCGCCTTCGGCGGCGGTGCAGCGGCTGACGCGCCGGACTGCGCGGCGGCAGACGTGGCCTCGGGCGCAGCAGGCGCATCCGCGCCGCGGTCGCAGGCGGTCGATGCAAGCAGAACGGCCAGTGCGACGGTCACTCGCAGGGTCATCGGGTCGGATCCTTTTCAGCGGAATACAGGGTGTCGACGCGGCGTTTCAGCAGGTCGCGCAGCGGGATACGCAATTCATCGATCACCTCCAGCGCGGCGCGGCCGAACGGGTCGTCGCGCGCGGGCAAGCGCGCTTCGGCGACCGGAATGCGCAGCTGGCAGGCTTCGTAGAGTTCAGCCAATGTCAGCCCGTCGAGATCACGCGCCAGCAGCCATTCGCCGTCTTCCGCGCGGCGCACCAAGCGGATTTCGCACAGCTGCGCGAGCATCTGCTGGACCAGCGTATCGGTCAGCATCGGCTCCATCTGCTGGATCGCGTCGCTGTGCAGCCCGCGGCCGTCCAGACGCGCCTGCTGGAAGCGGGCGATCAAGCGCAGCAGGCCGTACATCTCGTAGCCCTCCGGCAGCCGCAGATGCGCGGGCTGGTAGCGGAACGCCGATAGCGCCGAGGCCAGCGACGCGCCCAGCAGCATGGCCAGCCAGGTCATGTAGATCCACAGCAGAAAGATCGGCACGAACGCGACCGCACCGTAGATCTTCGAATAGGTACCGAACGAGCCGAGGTACAGACCGATACCGCTCTTGATCGCTTCCACCAGCACGGTCGCGACCAGTGCGCCCGCCAGCGCATGGCGCCATTTGATCGTGCGATGCGGCACGACGCGGTAGATGACCGCGATCGCCAGCAACTCGATCGACATCGGCGCGAGCTTCATCAGCACATGCTCGAGCGCACCGCCGACCTGCGTCTCGAACACCGACAGCGCGAAGAAGCGTGCGGACATCGCCATGCTTGCCGCCGCGACCAGCGATCCCAGCGTCAGCACGGTCCAGTAGATGAGAAAGCGCCCCAGCTTGGGATGGCCGATCTGCACGCGCCAGATGCGGTTGAACGCCGCTTCCACGCCATTGATCGTGATCAGCAGCGACACGAGCAACGCGATGACACCGGCCGCCGTCAGTTGTCCGGCATTCGCTGAGAACTGCCTGAGATGCGTCTGCACCGAACTTGCCGCGCGCGGCACGAAGTTCGAGAACACATAATCGCTGAGCTGGTCGCTCAACTCGGAAAACACCGGGAACGCCGACAGCACGCCGAACACCACCATCGACAGCGGCACCAGCGCGAATACCGTGGTGTACGACAGCGCGCCCGCGGCCTGGAACAGGTCATCCTCGAACGTGCGGCGGCCCCAGAAGCGCAGGAACGCCAGCATTCGCGCGTGATGCAGGATACGCGCGTGGACGATCTGCACCACGAGCGCATGGATGCGCTCGTGCAGTTCGACGAGGAAATTGAAGAAAGCGCGAAGCCAGGCCATGGCTCAAGCCTAAACGATCGCCGCCTGCGGCCGCGTGCATTGCGACGCCTGTGCACATGCGCTGCGCTCGCCAACACGCGTGCTGCGTTACGAGCCGTCGACCGCGCCAGCTATCCGGTCGTGCCCGGCAGGACGCCCACGCGCCTGGATGCGCCACCAGCCCGTCCGCCAGCTTCCTCTATCCTGTGCGCCACTTGCTGGAGCGACTGCCATGCCCGACATCCTGGTGCTTTATTACAGCCGCGGCGGTTCCGTTGCCCGGCTCGCGCGACAGATCGCGCGCGGTGTCGAGGAGGTGCCCGGCATGGCGGCCCGCGTGCGCACGGTGCCACCCGTGGCCGCGGTCACGACCACCGCCGCGCCGCCGGTGCCGGAAGAAGGTGCGCCCTATGTCGAAGCGGCGGACCTTGTCGAATGCGCGGGTCTCGTGCTCGGTAGCCCGACGCGCTTCGGCAACATGGCCGCGCCGCTCAAATACTGGCTCGATGGGCTCGGCGGCGAGTGGGCCAGCGGCACGCTGGTCGGCAAGCCCGCCGCCGCGTTCACCTCCACGGCCACGCACCACGGCGGACAGGAGGCCACGCTGCTGACGATGCTGATTCCGCTGCTGCACCATGGTTGCGTGCTGGTGGGCCTGCCCTACACCGAGCCGCTCCTGAGCAGCACCCGCGGCGGCGGCACTCCCTACGGCGCCAGCCACGTGGCCGGCCCGAACGATGACCCGCAGCCGACCGACGACGAGGCGCACCTTGCACGCGCGCTCGGCCGGCGCATTGCGGCGCTTGCGGCGCGTCTGGCATGAGCCCGCCACTGGCCGTCTCGGCAAAGGTCCTGATCGTCGCGCTGCTGGCGCTTGCAGCCGTTTTCGTTGCCTGGTTCATGCGTGACGCGAACCCGTGGGTGGCGCTTGCTGTGTTCGCGCTGCCGCCCTTCCTGCTGGCGATCGGCCGCTGGCGCCGGCATCGAACCGCCGGCTACTGGGCGTCGGTGCTGGGCCTGTTCTGGTTCAGTCACGGCGTCATGGTGGCCTGGTCGCGCCCCGGCGAACGCGGCTACGCCTGGGCCGAACTGGTGCTCGCGCTGGTCATCATCTTCGCTGCGAGCTGGCCCGGAGTGCACGCGCGCTTTACCCGCAAGCGCGCGTAAGGCGCGACGTTGCACTTCGGGGCCACGCACGCGCGTCCGTATAATCGCGCCCAGCCCTGAACATGTGATGCCTCGATGGACCAGCTCTGCATCGTCACCACCGGCGGAACGATCGACAAGATCTACTTCGACGACAAGTCGGATTTCCAGGTCGGCGAGCCGCAGATCGGTCGCATCCTCGAGGAGCTCGGCGTCGCGTTCCGCTTCAACGTGATCCCGATCATCCGCAAGGACTCGCTGCACATCACCGACGCCGACCGCGAACTGCTGCGTGCGACGATCGCCGCGCAGAGCGCGCGCCACATACTGGTCACGCACGGCACCGACAGCATGGTCGCAACTGCGCAGGTGCTGTCGTCGCTGACGGACAAGACCATTGTCCTCACCGGCGCGCTGAATCCGGCGCGTTTTCGCGGCTCGGATGCGGAGTTCAATATCGGCACCGCGGTGGGCGCCGTGCAATGCCTGCCGCCCGGCGTCTACATTGCGATGAACGGCCGCATCTGGGAGCCGAACAGGGTGCGCAAGAACGTGGCAGCGAATCGCTTCGAAGCGCTGGAATAGCCGGCCCACCGGCGTGATCGCATAAAAAACCCCGGCCGGAGCCGGGGTTTTGCTTTAACGCACGAACCCGATGATCAGCGGAAGCCGGCCATCGTGTGCTTGGTGTTGACGAGCACGCGCTGGTTGTGGCTCTTGTCGGCCGTGCCCATCGGCACGCCGTTATAGGTCCTGTCCGGGTTGGACCAGTAGTTCAGTCGCGGGCAACCGCCGGTGCAGGCATAGGCCATGATCGTGCGCCAGGCGTTGTTCGGCGCGCGATAGCCATGACCGTACGCGTACGGCGTCGTGCTCGAATCGGCCGCGGGATCGTGACGCGCCGACTGCAGGTGCCCGATCTCGTGCGCGAAGCTGTAATAGCCCGTCGCGCAGTTCCAGTACGTGGTGGCGAACGCCGTGGACGCGGTCGAACCGATGCCCGAGGCGAGGCCGCACGACGCGCCCTGGTTGCCGATCAGCATGGCAACGTCGGCGGCAATCGAGTTGCGCGTGCTGTGGATGCCGTCCATGTAACCGTCGGTGGTGCCGCGGAAGCGTGCCAGGTCCGTGCTCATGCCGGCTTCGGTGTAGCTGGTGGTGTAGTAACCCGCGAGCACCAGGTTGATGCCGACGTTGGAATTCGCATAGCCCTGGTTGGATTCGCTGATCGCCAGGTCCATCAGCGAACGCATGTTGCCGCCGTACGCGTTCACTGCGGCATTCGTCGCCACCACCATCACGCGGATCGTGGCCGTGGTACCGGGACTGATCGCCATGGTGCTGAAATCACCGCCGCCGGACTTCGTCTTTGACGCGCTCACGTCCATGCGCGGCAGATCCGAATACTCGGCCGGATGATCGGCGGGCATGCGGCGCTCGTCCACTTCGATCACCGCGTGCGTGCCGTCGATCAGCGGACGGATGCGGTAGAGCGTGCCCTTGATGCGCACGTTGCCGGTGATCGTGCCGTCGCGTCGCACCAGCGTGGCGTGGTTCGCGAGGTCCTGCGCCGTCTCGCGCGCGGACGCCGAACGCGCCTTTGCGGTTTCCTTGATGTCACCGCTCCACACCAGGCCGCCGGCGTCGACGTTCTGCGCGTCCGACAGCACCGCATTGACGCGATGGTGGCCGAGGTCCAGCTGGATCTCGCGCGTGGCGGCATTCACCACCGCCGGATTGAGCTTCACGACACGCAGGTTGAAGGTTTCCGGGCGCGATGCAAGCGCACGCGCCTGGCCCGCCGCTTTTGCAGACGGTGCAACTTCACCCACAAACAGCGGCTGGCCCGCCATGGACGCACCGCTGACGGCGAGGGCACCAAAGGCCACGAGGCAACGCAGGGATTTACGGTCTTGCATGATCACTCCTTGATTACACCAGGGGAAAACGCGACCGACCGGCATTGGTCCATCGCGCGGGGAAAACTGTGACGAAAAACGGTTTTGTCGAAATGGGACAAAAAAAACCGCCCCGGCTTGAGCTGGGGCGGTT
>CADCUA010000126.1 GCA_902805755.1 uncultured Lysobacter sp. | reverse complement strand
ATGGAAGTCGCCTTCGACGGTGAACGGACCAGCGCCGGTCGCCACGCGCAGTTCATGGCCACGTGACTGGATCAGCGGCCGGGCCTGCTCGGTGGCGGCCGAGACGACTGCGCGCACATCCACCGGCTCACGTTCGAGCTCGACGAGCCCGCGCGTCACGCGTGAGACGTCCAGCAAGTCATCGACCAGCCGCGTGAGGTGGCCGACCTGCCGCCCGATGATCTCGCTGGCCCGTGCCGCGCCCGGCGAGGGATCGCCCGACAGCCGCAGCATGTGCGCGGCCGTGCTGATCGGCGCGAGCGGGTTGCGCAGCTCGTGGGCCAGCATCGCGAGGAATTCGTCCTTGCGGCGGTCGGCCTGCTTGAGTGCGTCGATCAGTTCGTGGCGCTCGGTGACGTCGAGGATCGAGCCGAGCAGCAGGGTCGGGCGCTGCACGCCATCGACCGGCTCGGACAACAGCGCGCCGCGCGACGCGGTCCACACGATCCGGCCGTCGGCATGCACCCAGCGGAACTCTTCTGCATAGACGCCATTGCCTTCCGGCTCGATCGCACGCAGCAGCGCCTGTTCGATGCGCGGCCAGTCATCGGGGTGGATGAGCGGGCTGAAGTGCTCGAAACCCAGCACGGGCGCGTCCAATGGAAGTCCGCACATGCGTCGCGTGCGCTCATCGGCAGTGAAGGCGTTCGTGCGCAGATCCCATTCCCAGGTGCCGAGCTGCGCGACTTCCAGGGCGCTGGCCGCCCGCTGTTGGGAAACCCGCAGCGCATCCTCCACGTGTTTGCGGTCGCTGATGTCCACTGACGAGCCGATCAGGCCAACCACGACGCCGTTCGAGTCCAGCAGCGGCGCCTTGGTCGACCACCACACGGCCGGCGTGCCGTCCGCGAACTGGACCGGCTCCTCAAGCTGCTCGGTGATGCCTGTTTCCATGATGCGCCGGTCGGCCGCCATGATCGCCTCGGCCTGGGCCGCGTCGGCGAGCAGGTCGCGGTCGGTCTTGCCGATGAACTGTTCCCGCGGCCGACCAAGCAATTCCGCGGTGCCGCGATTGGCGACGACGAGCCGCCCATCGCGGTCCTTCGCATAGACAACGCCAGGCACGGCCTCGATAAAGGTTTCCAGCAGGGCGGTG
>CADCUA010000125.1 GCA_902805755.1 uncultured Lysobacter sp. | reverse complement strand
TGTCACCGTCGCTGTAACCAGGAGTTCGCAATCCCATGAATGCACGCCCGAAATTCCGTGGCGACAAACGGTTCGAGACCCGGGCCGAGCAGCGCGTGGACCAGTTGCGCATTCCGCCGCAGTCTGTGGAGGCCGAGCAGGCCGTCCTCGGCGGCTTGATGCTGGCGCCTGACGCCTACGACCGTGTCGCGGACCAGATCACCGAAAATGATTTCTACCGCCGCGACCACCAGCTGATCTTCCGTGCGATCCGCGAGCTGGCCGAGAAGAGTCGCCCGTTCGATGCGGTCACGCTCGGCGAGTGGTTCGAGTCGATGGGGCAGTCGGAGCTGGTCGCCGGCGGCGCGTATCTGATCGAGCTTGCCAGCACGACGCCGTCGGCGGCGAACATCGTCGCCTACGCCGAGATCGTGCGGGACAAGGCAGTGCTGCGCCAGCTGATCGAAGTCGGCACGGGCATCGTCAACGACGGTTTCCAGCCGGACGGGCGCGAGAGCAGCGAGATCCTCGCGCGTGCCGAACAGGAGGTCTTCGCGATCGCCGAGGCCGGCGCACGCGGCAAGACCGACTTCACGGCGATGAACAAAGCGCTGTCCGAAGCGTTCGACGTCCTCCAGACGCGCTATGCGAACGGCGGCAGCGTCACCGGGCTGCCGACCGGCTACACCGAGTTCGACGAGCTGACAGCCGGCCTCCAGCCCACCGACCTCATCATCCTTGCGGCGCGCCCCGCAATGGGCAAAACGACGTTCGCTCTTAACATTGCCGAGCACGCGGCGATCCGCACCAAGAAAGCGGTCGCGGTGTTTTCGATGGAAATGTCGGCGAGCCAGCTCGCGCTGCGACTGATCTCGTCGAACGGTCGCGTCAATGCGCAGCGCCTGCGCACCGGCCAGCTCGAGGACGAGGACTGGAGCCGCGTGACCGGCGCGATCCGCATGCTGCGCGAAGCGAAAATCTTCATCGACGACACGCCTGGCCTGTCGCCCGAAGTACTGCGTGCAAAGGCGCGTCGCCTCAAGCGCGAGCATGACCTCGGGCTGGTGGTCATCGATTACCTGCAGCTGATGTCCGTACCCGGCAATACCGAGAACCGCGCGACGGAAATTTCCGAAATCTCACGTTCGCTCAAGCACCTCGCGAA
>CADCUA010000124.1 GCA_902805755.1 uncultured Lysobacter sp. | reverse complement strand
TTGTAGTTAAGCGCCCCCCCGGCTGCGCCCTCGCTGGACAAGCGGGCTATTGCGCCCGTACGCTAGGCCCGTATCCGCCGGAAGCATTGGCCGGTCGCGACGCAACTGTCGCGATGGATGGCATCCTCGAACGAGCCACTGCGCCCACCGGCACACCTGACGTCCTACCGCGCCGGCCAACCCCGCGCGATGTGATGCGGCCAGGTTCGAGCACCGACCTTAGCAGTCCGTAGCACCCGTTCCGCGGCACTCAACGCCGCGACACCTTGCGTCTGCCCTCAACGGCAACCGCATTGCCGCACAGGTTTTGCCGACGGCCCGGAGGGGCCGCTTCCGAATGACCGATGATCTGGCGCCTCTGGCGACCGAGCACAACGCCGCAGGACCGTCCAACGGGACCGCGCACCCGCAGCAGCAGGAAATGCGGCTGGCGACGGTGCATGGGCAGGCTGTGCTGCAGATCCCGCAGGACCTGTATATCCCGCCGGATGCGCTCGAAGTCATCCTGGATGCGTTCGAAGGCCCGCTGGACCTGCTGCTGTACCTGATCCGGCGCCAGAACCTCGACATCCTCGACATCCCGGTCGCCGACATCACCCGGCAGTACGTCGAGTACATCCGGGCGATGCACGAGATGCGCTTCGAACTGGCGGCCGACTATCTGGTGATGGCCGCGATGCTGGCCGAGATCAAGTCGCGCATGCTGCTGCCGCGCGCGGCGGTCGAGGAAAGCGAGGAAGACGATCCTCGCGCCGAACTTGTGCGCCGCCTGCAGGAGTACGAACGTTTCAAGCGGGCGGCCGAGGATCTGGACGCTCTGCCCCGCCAGGATCGCGACACCGTCCCAGTGGCTGCATTCGTGCCGGATCGCGCATCAGTGCGCCTGCCGCCGCCGGTGGACCTCAAGGAGATGCTGCTGGCGCTGCACGATGTACTGAAGCGCGCCGAGCTGTTCACGCAGCATGCGATCAGGCGCGACGCGCTCAGCGTGCGCCAGCGCATGGGCGAGCTGCTGGAGCGCATGAAGGATGGGCAGTTCTACCGTTTCGAATCATTGTTCACTGCAGAAGAAGGCAGGCTCGGTGTCGTCGTAACGTTCCTTGGCCTGCTCACGCTCGCCAAGGAGCAGCTGATCGAGATCATCCAGGACGAGCCGCTCGCGCCGATCTACGTGAAGTCTTTGGCCCTGATGAAGGACCCGGACGAGCTTGAGCTTTCCAGTGAATTTGACGAGCCCGCTTCGAATGACGCGTGATCGGCTGATGCGCGCCACGTCGACTTTCCACGTGGGCGTCCGCTTTCGCGGGGCTGCGCAGCACCGGTCGTCGACGTTTCACTACCCAGCACATCGCGACAGCAACCTATAACCATGGATCAAGTCCTGATCACCCGCATCGTCGAAGCCGCCCTGCTCGCGGGAAACCAGCCGCTGACGCTGGCGCAGTTGCAGGCGCTGTTTCCGGAAGACCAGCCGGCACCGAACGGCAGCATCGAGCAGGCGATCGAGACCCTGAGCGAGGCGTGCGCGACGCGCGGCGTGGAACTTGTCGAACTGGCTTCGGGTTTCCGGTACCAGGTGAAGGCCGATGTGCACCCGTGGGTCGCACGCCTTTGGACGGAACGGCAGACGCGCTACACGCGTGCAACGCTGGAAACGCTCGCGCTGATCGCGTACCGGCAGCCGATCACCCGCGGAGAGATCGAGCAGGTGCGCGGCGTCGCGGTCAACAGCAATATCATCAAGGCGCTTGAAGAGCGCGAATGGATCCGCGTTGTCGGCCATCGCGACGTACCCGGGAAGCCGGCACTCTTCGGCACCACGAAGTCATTCCTCGACTACTTCGGCCTGAAACGACTGGATGAGTTGCCGCCACTGTCGGAACTTCGCGACATCGGCGAGCTCGAGCCGCAGTTGCAGTTCGATGCGGTGCCCGGCAGCGGTGGCCAAGCCATCGGTGCCGGCGGCCTGGCAGCCGAGGCTGCGCCGGCTGCGAACGACCCGTCCATGGCGGAAACGCAGACCGATCAGTTTGCGGACATCGATAACGAAACATCTGAAGTTCCGCACGCTGCGGGATCGACGGATAGCGAACCAGAACCAGAACCAGAACCCGAAGCCGCGCCGGGCGAGCGCGCGGCGGACGAGAACGATCACGAGCAAGACAACGCCGTCGCGACGACGACCGTTCCCGAAACACAGGCGGAGTCCGATGAGGACGCGCCGGAGCCTATGCAATGACCGAAGAAAAGAGCCGCAAGCTCACCCTCAAACGCATCACGCCCGCGGGCGAAGCGCCACGCCAGGAAGAGCGCCTGCATAAAGTGCTGGCGCAGGCAGGCCTCGGCTCGCGTCGCGCGCTGGAGCAGCGCATCGCCGACGGCCTGGTCAAGGTCAACGGCGAAGTCGCTCAGGTTGGCGTCAGCGTCAAGAGCGGTGACCGCGTAGAACTCGACGGACGCCAGTTCGTCGCCAGTGCGCTGACCGAGCCGGCGCGTGTGCTGATGTACAACAAGCCCGAAGGCGAAGTGACCACGCGCGAGGACCCCGAGGGGCGCCCTACCGTGTTCGAGGCACTGCCCGCACTCAAGGGTTCGCGCTGGATCGCGATCGGTCGGCTCGACATCAACACGACCGGCCTGCTGCTGCTGAGCACCGATGGCGAACTGGCTAATGCGCTGATGCATCCGTCGTTCGAAGTCGAGCGCGAATACGTGTGCCGCGTGCGTGCACCCGAAGGCCAGGAGAACGTCCCCGACAACATCGTCGACCGCCTGCAACGCGGCGTCGCGCTCGATGACGGCCCGGCGAAGTTCGATGAAATCGAGCGCATCGGCGGCAGCGATTCGCACGACTGGTTCCGCGTGGTGGTGAAGGAAGGCCGCAACCGCGAAGTCCGTCGCCTCTGGGAGTCACAGGGTTGCCAGGTGAGCCGCCTGAAGCGCGTCCGCTACGGCACCGTTGAGCTGCCCCGCGAACTGTTGCGTGGGCAATCGCAGGAACTCCAGTCCGATCGCGTCGAGAAGTTGCGCACGGACCTGGGTCTGGAAGACGGCACGCCCGCGGCCTTGACGCTGCAGCCGGTGATCGGCCAGCGCAAGGCGAGCAAGGCGACGATCGACCTGAGCGGCCGCGGCCGCAGCCCGGGCTACGTAAGCGGGCACAACACGGCGGCCGATGAAGGCCGGGAGCTGCGCCGTTTCGACAATGTGCGCGAGGACCGAGGCGGTCGCGGCCGTGGTGGTCCGCGCAAGCCCGGCGGACTGACCGTGAGCGGCGAAGCGGCGGCGAAACAGTCGCACAAGCCGTTCAAGCAGCGCCCGGATGCAGGTCGGCGCGACCTGCCCGACGGCAACCCGGCCGCGTTCCGCACCTGGTATGTGCCGGACGGCGTCGAGACCGGCCCCAGCGGTCACCGCAATCCCGACGGTGCGCGTGGGCCGCGCAAGCCTTACGGCAACAAGCCCGCCGGTGCCCGCCCGGCAGGTGCCGCGCCTGGTGCGAGAGCAGACCGTGGCCCGAGGCCCCAAGGCAACGAGCGCGGCGGTTTCGGTGGTGAGCGTGCGCCCGCGGGCCCACGAGGTCCGCGTCGCGAAGGCGCTCCGGGGCCGCGTGGCGCCGGTGGACCTTATGGCGGCGGCGGTGGCTTCGGCGGCGAGCGTCGCGGACCCGGCGGTGGCCAGGGCCCCAGCAAGCCGTACGGTCATCCAGGCAATGCACCGAGCTTCCCGTCGGATCACGCGAACCCCGGCAGCTTCAACCCGTACGGCGACAAGCCGCGCGGCCCGAGTGCGGGCGCCAGGCCGGGCGGTCGTCCCGGTGCGGGCCCGCGTCCCGGTGCGACCGCGGCCCGCGAGGGCCGCTGCGCCACCGGGGCGTGCGGGACGGCCCGGGTCACCCCAGGCACGGGTGGAGACACTACCTGTCGCCTCCGGGAGGGTCAAAAGCGTCGGCGCGCCTGCGCGCTGCGGCGACGACGCCGGGGTACGGGCCCCGGGTGCCGGTCCCGCAGCGCCGTCCTGCCCCGTCCGACCTGGCCGCGGCGTACGGGCGGACCGTCCCCGACCTGCTCGGACCGGGCACCCGCGTGCTGCTGTGCGGCATCAACCCCTCGCTGTGGT
>CADCUA010000123.1 GCA_902805755.1 uncultured Lysobacter sp. | reverse complement strand
CGACCACGGGCGCGACCGTACCGGCCGGGGCGGTTTCCATTGCCCCGGCCAGCTGGATGTCGATGAGATTGTCGCGCTGCGTGGTCATTGTCTGCTGCCAGTGTGCGCTATGCGGATGGCTCAGCGCGGATAAACGTCCGTGGACGGAAAGAAATATGCGACTTCGATCGCGGCATTCTCTGCGCTGTCGGAGCCGTGCACGGCATTGGCGTCGATGCTGTCCGCGAAATCCGCGCGAATCGTGCCGGCAGCCGCGTCCTTGGGGTTCGTCGCGCCCATGAGCTCGCGGTTCTTGAGAACCGCACCTTCGCCCTGCAGCACCTGGATCATCACCGGGCCCGAGATCATGAACTCGACCAGTGCGTTGAAGAACGGGCGCTCGCGGTGGACGGCGTAGAAGCCTTCGGCTTCCTGACGGGAGAGGTGCTTCATCTTCGCAGCGACGACCTGAAGGCCGGCCTTCTCGAAGCGGGAATAGATCTCGCCAACGACGTTCTTGGCAACCGCGTCGGGCTTGATGATGGAAAGAGTGCGCTCGAGCGCCATGGACATGTCTCCGGGTAAGCAGGCTGCTGGCTGGACGTGCCATCCGCGCCCTGGGTAACAGAAAACCCGCGTGGAAGCGCGGGTTGAGCCGTTGCGGCTGCGCGGATTCTATTCCCTCTGGACTGCGCTCGCAAAACGCGAGCAATGCCTCGGCTCAATGTCACCACGCGTTCTATCCCTTAGCCGGCACAGAAAGGGACACCGCTGCGACGGTTGACTGCCATCCCGCGGGTGCTACCATCAAACAAGCGTTTGATTGAGAGCAGCCATCATGGCCGGATCGACCCACTTCTCCACGAAGGACCGCATCCTCGGCGCGGCGGAGGAACTGTTCGCCCAGTTCGGCTTCAGCGGGACCTCGCTGCGGCAGGTGACGAGCCGGGCCGACGTCAATATCGCCGCAGTCAATTACCACTTCGGCAGCAAGGAGAACCTCGTCAACGAGGTGTTCCGCCGTCGTATGGACGAGATGAGTGCGCAGCGCCTTGCCGCACTGCGCGCAGCGGTCGAGTCGAACCCCGGGGAACTCGAGCCCATCCTTGCGGCCTTCGTCCAGCCCGCGCTCGCGATGGCGCAGGACCGGCACGGTGGCGGTGCATTC
>CADCUA010000122.1 GCA_902805755.1 uncultured Lysobacter sp. | reverse complement strand
ACGCAAAACCGGCAAAGCGATTAGGCGACGGAACGTAGAACCCGGCCCATTCGTTTAAATCGGCGGGCGGGCGCACGCCAGCCGGGTTATGGGAGCGTGCGACGCCGAGCGCGGCCACCAGTCGTTCGCGGATCCCGGCGTAGTCGGCGCCCTCGACATCGGCATTGAACGCGATGAAAAAAGCCCGACCGCGCTGCGGGTACACACAGAGCATCGCGCGAAAGCCAACCGTGTCGCCGCCATGACAGAGGCCGACTGCCCCGTGGCGGTCGCGCAATGCCAGACCCAGCGCATAGCCGACGTGCAAACCAGCGCGAGCCGCGTCGGTGTCTTTGGCATAACCGCGTGCTCGCATCAGCACGGCGTCTATGAAAGGGCGCCCGTCGATGCGGCCGTCGCCCATCAGGAATTCGCCGAAGCGCAGCATGTCGCGCGTGGTCGTGGTGAACTGCGCGGCGGGCCGCAGGTAGAGCGGGATCGCAGGCTGCGCAACCGCATTCTCGAAGTGCCCCATCGCCAGCCGACGATCCGCGTTCGTGCCGACCTGGCTCACGAATCGGAAGGTGCTATCCCGCATTCCGAGCGGGCCCAGCAGGTGCTCGTCGAGGTAGGCCTCATAGCGCTGTCCTGTCGCCTGTTCGATGACGCGGCCGACCAGCGCATAGCCGGTGTTGGAATACGAGAAACGACTGCCCGGACGGCTTCGCACGCGCAGCGGCCTACCGATGTCCGTTGCCTGCGCGAGCGGCGTGTCGGGCGTCGCCCTGAGGCTGAAGAACTGCCCGAGTCGCATGTCATCCAGACCGGCGGTGTGATCGAGCAGATGGCGCAGGCGCACCGGGTCGGTCTTTTGCCAGGGGTTGTCGAACGCGAGCCCGGGCACCAAATCGGTCGCCTGCGCGTCGAGCGAAAGCTCCCCTTCGGACGCGAGGTGCAATACGCCGGTCGCCAGCATCATCTTGGCGATCGAGCCGACCTGTACGCGATCATCCGATTGCATGGGCCGCTGGGCTGCGGCGAGTCCCGCTGCCTCTGTCTGAACATGACCGCGTTCGTCGAGGGTTCCCCAAACGGCGCCGGTGATTCCGTCGGCCCTCAATGCACCTGCAAGGTCAGACTTCAGTTCTGCAGCGACGCCTAATGCAGGC
>CADCUA010000121.1 GCA_902805755.1 uncultured Lysobacter sp. | reverse complement strand
AGCCATGAACTCCGAAGTGATGTTTCCCTGCGCGGCCCCGCAGTACGGCCCCCAGTCCCGCCGCATCACCCGCGGCGTCGATATCGGCGGCGTGCGCGTGGGCGCGCAGGCGCCGGTCGTCGTGCAGTCGATGACGAACACCGACACCTCCGATGTCGCGTCCACCGCGAAGCAGGTTGCCGAACTCTGGCGTGCCGGCTCGGAGCTGGTGCGCATCACCGTCAACACGCCCGAGGCCGCCGCCGCGGTCCCGCGTATCCGCGACCGCCTCGCGATGATCGGCGCATCGGTGCCGCTGATCGGCGACTTCCACTACAACGGCCACCAGTTGCTTGCGAAGGAGCCCGCGTGCGCCGAGGCACTTGCGAAGTACCGCATCAACCCGGGCAACGTCGGCTTCGGCAAGAAGAGGGACACGCAGTTCGCGCAGCTGATCGAGTTCGCGATCGAGTACGGCAAGCCTGTACGCATCGGCGCGAACTGGGGCTCGCTGGACCAGGCGCTCGCCGCGCAGCTGATGGACGAGAACAGCAAGCGCGCCGAGCCCTGGGATGCCGGACGCGTGCTGCGCGAAGCGCTGATCCGCTCGGCACTGGACTCGGCTGCGCGCGCGGTCGAGCTGGGGCTTTCGGCTGACCGCATCGTGCTGAGTGCGAAGGTCAGCGGCGTGCAGGAACTGATCGCGGTCTATCGCGAGCTCGCGCAGCGCGGCGACTACGCGTTGCACCTCGGACTGACGGAAGCGGGCATTGGCAGCAAGGGCATCGTCGCTTCTAGCGCCGCGCTTGCCGTGCTGCTGCAGGAAGGCATCGGCGACACGATCCGCATCTCGCTGACGCCCGAGCCCGGGCAGTCGCGCACGAACGAAGTCATCGTCGCGCAGGAGCTGCTGCAGACCATGGGCCTGCGCGCATTCACGCCCATGGTGACCGCCTGCCCGGGCTGCGGTCGCACCACGAGCACGTTCTTCCAGGAACTCGCGCAGACCGTGCAGGAGCATGTGCGCGCGAAGATGCCGGAGTGGAAGATCACGCACCCCGGCGCGGAGAACCTCACGCTGGCGGTGATGGGCTGCGTGGTGAACGGGCCCGGCGAGTCGCGGCACGCGAACATCGGCATCTCGCTGCCCGGCATTGGCGAGGCGCCGTCGGCTCCGGTGTTCGAAGATGGCCAGAAGACCGTGACGCTTCGCGGTGAGAACATCGCGCGTGAGTTCGTTGAACTCATCGACGGCTATGTGGAGCGACGCTATGGCGCAAGCACCCACGCCGCCTGAGCAGACCGTCGCCGCGACCGGCGACGCGTTGCAGAAGGAGGCGCGCTTCAGCCTCGCGGTCCTGAGGGTCCACGGATGGCGGCTGGCGTTGGTGTTCCTTGGGCTGTTGCTGCCGATGTGGGGGTTCGGGGAGCTCGCCGACGAGATCCACGGGCAGGATGCAATCCCGTTCGATGAGCCCGTGCTGCGATACGCGCATTCGCTCGCGGGCCAGGGGCTCGATCGCATGTTCCTGATCGTGTCGAAGCTGGGGTATTCGCACGGGGTCGTGCCGTTCGCGGTCGCACTGGTCATCGGGCTCGCGGCGCGGCGCCATTTCCGCGAGGCCACGTTCGCGCTGTTCGCGCTGGGCGGCTCGGGCCTGCTCAACATGGCGACCAAGCGCCTGTTCTCGCGCGAGCGGCCGGCGCTGTGGGAGTCGCTCGCCCCGGAGACGACCTTCAGTTTCCCAAGCGGTCATGCCATGGGCTCGGCGACGCTTGCGGTGGTGTTGATCCTGCTCGCATGGCGCACACGCTGGCGCTGGCCGGTCACGCTGGCGATGCTCGCCTTCACCGCGGTGGTCGGGTTTTCACGCGTGTACCTCGGCGTGCATTACCCGTCGGACATCCTCGCCGGCTGGGCAGGCGCGAGCGTCTGGGCCGCGGCGATGTTCCTGCTGATATTCCGTTTCCACCGGCACCCGTGGCGGGGGCCCGAGCCGGTTACTCGCCCGGTTTCGCCGCCGCGCTAGGCGAAGCGCTGGCTTCCCGGCGCGCCAGCTGCGCTTCGCGGTGTGCGATGTACGCATTCGCCGCGAAGATCACCACGGCGCCCACCACGGTCCAGCGATCCACGGCTTCGGCGAACAGCCAGTAGCCCAGCAGCGCGACGACCGGCAGCTGCATGAAGCTGATCGGCGTCAGCGCCGAGACATCGCCCAGCTTCAACGCGCGCGTCCACAACATGTGACCGAGCGTGCCGAGCGTGCCGGCCGCGGCCACCCACAGCCAGGTAATCCCCTGCGGCCATTCCCAGACGAACAGCGCGGGGCCCAGTGACATCGGCACCCACAGCATCGTGGTCCAGAGCACGATGCGATCGGCCGGCTCCGTCGCGGAAAGCTGCTTGATCTGGATCGAGACGATGCCGCTCAGCACCGCGGCCGAGAGCGCCACCAGCGAGCCCGTCGTGAAGCCGGCGGTGCCGGGGCGCACGATAATGAGCACGCCGATGAAGCCGAGCACCACCGCCGCCCAGCGCCGCGCGCGGACCTGTTCGTGGAGGAACCACACGGCCGCGATGGTGACGAACAGCGGCGTGGAATACGACAGCGACACCGCCTGCGCGAGCGGCAGGTTTCCGATCGCCCAGAAACCGCAGAACATCGACAGGATGCCGATCACGCAGCGGACGAAATACTGCTTGAGCCGCGTCGTCTTCAGCAGGCCCGGACCGTGGTGCACGAGCAGCGGCAGCGCGGCGATCACGCCGAAGAAGTTGCGGAAGAACGCGATCTCGAACGTATGCAGCGTTTCCGACGCGAGCCGGATCGCCACGGCCATCAGCGCGAAGAACATCGTGCTGCACAGCATGAGCGTGGCGGCGCGGGCGTGGGTCGTCATTGCGAAGGCCTCATCCGCAAGCGTGCGCAGCACGCGAATGCGACGTGAATGTTCCAGCCTTCCTGCACACCTGCGGTCGGCGCCGGATGCGAGTGTGACCAGACGGGCGTGTACGCGGTAGCAGCAGGCGTTGCAATCACCACTTCGCGCCGATCACCCGCGGTTCGGGCTCAAGCGCGACGCCGTAGCGCTGCCGGACCGAGTCGGCGATGCGCCGCGCCAGGTCGAGAAGCTGCGAACCGCTTGCGTCCCCGTGGTTGACCAGCACGAGCGCATGCGACGGCGCGACTCCGGCATCGCCATCGCGATGACCCTTCCAGCCCTGACTGTCAATCAGCCACGCCGCCGAGAGTTTGCGGGTGTCCGGACCGTTGCCGCGGAACATCGGCAGTGTCGGGTATTCGGCGGCGAGGGCTTCAGCAAGCGCCGCCGGCACTATCGGATTCTTGAAGAAGCTGCCGGCATTGCCGAGCACGGACGGGTCCGGGAGCTTGCGGCGGCGGATTGCGATGACCGCGTCCGCAACGCCGCGCGCAGTTGGTGCCGTGCACCCGTTGGCGTACAGCTCGTCGCGCAGCCCTGCGTAATCCAGGCGCAGCACCGGCGCGCGGCTCAGGCTGAACTCCACTGCGGTCACGATGAAGCGTTCCGGCGCTTGCTTGAACAGGCTGTCGCGGTATGCGAACGCGCAAGCGTCGCGGTCAAGGCGGTGCAGGGTGCCCGTGGCCGGCTCGAACGCCTCCACGCTGTCGACCAGTTCGCGCACCTCGACCCCGTACGCCCCGATGTTCTGGATCGGCGAAGCGCCGACGGTGCCGGGGATCAGCGCGAGGTTTTCCAGCCCACCCAGGCCCAGAGCCAACGTATGCATGACGAAGGCATGCCATTCGACGCCGGCATCGGCGCGAACTCGGACCCGCTCGTCGCCTTCGTCGATCGTGATGATCTCCCGGCCGGTCAGTGCAAGTACCGGCACGGCGGGGTCGCTCGCGAACAGCAGGTTGCTGCCGCCGCCGATGATCAACGGCGTCCGCCCTGCAAGCTCGGGGCGGTCTAGCGTTTCGGGTAAGCGCGTGGCGTCTGCGACTTCAAACAGAAAAGGCGCGCGCGCCGCGACACCAAAGGTATTGCGACCGCGCAGGTCGGCGTCGCGTGTGACCCGGGCCGGATCGCTCATGCCGTCGGCGGCGGCACGTGGCCGCGGCTCGGTGCTTCCTTGCGCCGCCGGATCGCTTCGACGCATTCGCCGATCAGTGCAGGGCCGCGATATACGAGCCCGGAATAACACTGCACGAGGCTTGCACCTGCAGCCATCTTGGTCACCGCATCGGCGCCCGAGAGAATTCCGCCCACGCCCACGAGCGGGATCGTTTCGGGCAGCCGCGTGCGCATCATGCGCAGCACGGTGGTCGCCTGTGACATCAGGGGGCGGCCGGACAGCCCGCCGGCTTCGTCCGCGTGCGCCACGCCTTCCACGCCGGTGCGCTCGACGGTCGTGTTGGTCGCGATCACGCCATCGACCTGCAGGTCCGACAGCACGCGCGCGGCCGCCTCGATGTCGCTGTCGGTCAGGTCCGGTGCAATCTTCACCAGCATCGGCGCACGTTTTCCGTGGCGTGCGCCGAGGCGTTCCTGCGCCTCGCGCAGCGTCCCGACGAGTCGGCGCAGCGCCTGCTCCTCCTGCAGCTCACGCAGGCCGGCGGTGTTCGGCGATGAAATATTGACCGTGATGTAGTCCGCCAGCGCGTAGACGCGCTCGAGGCAGTGCAGGTAATCGGCCTCGGCCGCTTCGTTCGGCGTGTCCTTGTTCTTGCCGATGTTGATGCCGAGGATGCCGCGCCGGCGGCCCAAGCGCTCGACGTTGCTTACCAGTGCATCGACGCCTTCGTTGTTGAACCCGAGGCGGTTGATGACGGCGTGCTGCTCGGGCAGGCGAAACATGCGTGGCTTCGGGTTACCGGCCTGCGCGCGTGGAGTCACGGTGCCGACCTCGACGAAGCCGAAGCCGAGCGCGAACAGCGACTCGATGTGCGCGCCGTTCTTGTCCAGGCCCGCTGCCAGGCCCACGGGATTCGGGAACGTCAGCCCGAACACGCGTGTCGGGAACGGCTTGGGCGTGCGCGGCAGCAACACGCCGCCGCCGATCGCGTACGCCAGGTCAAGCGCGCGCAAGGCGGCACCGTGCGCGGTTTCGGCATCCATGCCGAACAGCAAGGGTTTCGCGAGCGAGTAGAGCGGCTTCATGAGCGGGTCACCGCGAACAACTCCCGTCACCCACGTGCAGCAGCGTTGAACCGCCGGCCTCGACGACTGGAGCACGTCTCAAGCCGCGGGCCACTACGCCGGCCGCGGCGAATAGATCGACCTGCTGCCACCGCGAATTCCACCGGATCCCGGCAGGCGCGACGTGCCGCGCTGCTGGCTGCTCCGCGGCGCACGCGACCCGCAGCGCCCGCATCCAGCCCGGCACGTCGCCGCGCACGCAGGCGCTGGCGGTGCAGGACATGCGGGCGGTTCGGGTCATCGTATGGTCCTTGCAGGAGGTAACTGGCTATCCGTCAGAGATCGAACTTGATGCCCTGCGCGAGCGGCAGCGAGTCGGAGTAGTTGATCGTGTTGGTCTGGCGGCGCATGTACGCCTTCCACGCGTCCGAACCCGATTCACGACCGCCGCCGGTTTCCTTCTCGCCGCCGAACGCGCCGCCGATCTCGGCGCCGGAGGTGCCGATGTTGACGTTCGCGATGCCGCAATCCGAGCCGGCCGAGGTAAGGAACTGCTCGGCCACCTTGAGGTTCGTGGTGAAGATCGAGGAGGACAGGCCCTGCGGAACGGCATTCTGCAGCTCGATCGCCTCTTCCAGGTTGCTGTACTTCATGACGTACAGGATCGGCGCGAACGTTTCCGTCTGCACGACCTCGGCATCATTGGCCAGGCCGGTGACGATGGACGGCAGGACGAAGTTGCCGGGGCCGTCGATCGCGGCGCCGCCGGATTCGATCACGCCGCCCTGCGCCTTCGCACGCTCGATCGCGTCCAGATAACCCTTGACCGCGTCCTGGCTGTTGAGCGGGCCCATGAGGTTGGTCGGGTCGGTCGGGTCGCCGATCTTGCTTTCGACCTGCTGGTAGGCCGTCTTGAGCTTGGCGAGCACGTCGTCATAGATCGACTCGTGCACGAACAGGCGGCGCGTCGTCGTGCAGCGCTGGCCGGCAGTGCCGACGGCGCCGAACACGATCGCCGGGATCGCGAGCTTCATGTCCGCGGACGGGTCGACAATGATCGCGTTGTTGCCGCCCAGTTCCAGCAGCGAACGGCCCATGCGGCGCGCGACGCGCTCGCCGACCATGCGGCCGACCTTGGTCGAGCCCGTGAAGCTGATCAGCGGAACGCGCTTGTCGTCCACGAACTTTGACGCAAGCTCGCTGCCGGCATCGTTGAACAGGAAGAAGATGTCCGGGAAGCCGCCGGCGCGCAGCGCTTCGTTGCAGATCTTCATCGACGCCACCGCGGAGAGCGGGGTCTTCGGCGAGGGCTTCCAGATCGAGATATCGCCGCACACGGCCGCGACGAACGAGTTCCAGGCCCACACCGCGACCGGGAAGTTGAACGCCGAGATGATCCCGACGATGCCGATCGGGTGCCACTGCTCGTACATGCGGTGGCCCGGGCGCTCGGAATGCATGGTCAGGCCATAGAGCTGGCGCGACAGGCCGACAGCGAACTCGCCGATGTCGATCATCTCCTGCACTTCGCCATCGCCCTCGGGCTTGGACTTGCCCATTTCCAGCGCGACCAGCGAACCCAGCGCGTCCTTGTTCGCGCGCAGCGCGTCGGCGCACAGGCGGATCGCTTCACCGCGGCGCGGCGCCGGCGTCGTGCGCCAGACCTTGAACGCAGCCTGGGCGCGCTCGACGATGGTTTCGTAATCGGCGTCCGACGTGGCCTGCACGCGGGCGAGCAGTTCGCCGTTGCTGGGGTTGATCGATTCGACGATGCCGGCAGAGTCCGTCGTGGCCCACTCGCCGCTGCCGAGGTAGGTGCCGGATTCGGTTTCGCTCAGGCCAAGCGCGGTCAGCACGGGGTGGGTCATCGCAGGAACTCCTTATAAAGGCCGGCCCGGTTTGGGGCACCAGCAAAAAAACCGCCCGCAGCGCTTGCCCGCGCTGCGAACCGCAATGGATCAATGGATTGATGGTGGCCCCGACACGATTCGAACGTGCGACCTGTCCCTTAGGAGGGGACCGCTCTATCCAGCTGAGCTACGGGGCCAAGCGCGGCATTTTCGCACGAAGTGTCGGGCGGCCGGAAATGGGACGGAGTCGGCAGTTACGGGCTGCGCGGGGGCGGTGGCGTCGGCCACGGCAGCAGGGTGCCGGGCGCGGCTGCCGCAAAAGCAGAACCGGCGGGCTCGGATGTGCCGCCTGCAGGGCCTAACAAGGCGCGTGGGATGAGCGCCGGGTCACACCAGCCCGGTCGCGTAGAACACGCCGATCACCACGAACACCGCCGCGGTCTTGATCAGCGTGATCGCGAAGATGTCCTTGTAGGCCTGCCGGTGGGTCAGGCCGGTCACCGCGAGCAGCGTGATCACCGCACCGTTATGCGGCAACGTGTCCATGCCGCCCGAGGCCATCGACGCGACGCGGTGCAGCACGTCCATCGGGATGCCGGCGGCCTGCGCGTTCGCGATGAAGTTCTCGGCCATCGCGGCGAGCGCGATGCTCATCCCGCCCGAGGCGGAGCCGGTGATGCCGGCGAGCGACGTGACCGTGACGGCCTCGTTGATCAGCGGGTCGGGAATCGAGCCCAGCGCATTCGCCACGACCAGAAAGCCGGGCAGCGCGGCGATGACTGCGCCGAAGCCGTATTCGCTCGCTGTGTTCATCGATGCGAGCAGGGCGCCGCCGATCGCGGACTTCGTGCCGTCCGCGAAGCTCGCTGCCACCTGCTTCCAGGCGAACACGAGCACGGTCGCGATGCCGACCAGCAGCGCGCCCTCGACGGCCCAGATCGCGGCGACCTTCGTCACGTCCTGCACGACCGGCGCGGCATTGCCCATCACCGCTGGAATGAACTCGTGACTGGTGCCGTAGGTGCGCGGGATCAACGTGGTGAAGATCTTGTTGGACACGCCCACCAGCACCAGCGGCAGGATCGCGACCAGCGGATTCGCAAGTGCACCACCGGCGTACGGCGTCGGCTCGTTGAGCAGGCTCGCCGCATCGCCATAGCCTTCGCCACGGGCGAGCGCAGCGCGCCGCCGCCATTCCAGGTAGCTCATGCCGACAATCAGGATGAAGATCGCGCCGATCGTGCCCAGCACCGGCGCTGCCCACGAATCGGTGCCGAAGAACGCGGTCGGGATGATGTTCTGGATCTGCGGCGTGCCCGGCAGTGCATCCATCGTGAAGCTGAAAGCGCCCAGCGCGATCGTGCCTGGAATGAGTCGCTTCGGGATATCGCTCTGGCGGAACAGCTCGGCCGCGAACGGATACACCGCGAACACCACGACGAACAGCGACACGCCGCCGTAGGTCAACAGCGCGCACACCGCAACGATCGAGAGCATCGCGCGCCCGGCGCCGAACAGGCGGATCGTCGCGGCCACGATCGACTTGGAAAAACCGGAGATCTCGATCAGCTTGCCGAAGATCGCCCCGAGCAGGAACACCGGGAAATAGAGCTTCAGGAAGCCGACCATCTTGTCCATGAAAAGGCCGGTGAACATCGGCGCGACCAGCGACGGGTCCGTGAGCAACACCGCGCCCAGGGCAGCGACCGGCGCGAACAGGATGACGCTGTAGCCGCGGTAGGCGACCAGCATCAGGAAGCCCAACGCGGCCAGCACGATCAGAAACGACATTCGTTACCCCGACTGGAAGATGTCGGTCCGGCGCGCCGCCGGGCCGATCGAGCTGTCGCCGGAGCGAAGGGCCCGGCGCAGAGCCGGCACGCATGCGTACGGCGGGTCTCTACGGCATGCAGTGTCCGCAAGCTTCGAAGCGCGAGGCATTGTCCGAAGGTACAGGTGCCGCGCTGGCGGCTGCCTCCTAGTCTTGCTGGCATGGCGGCAAAGGGCCGTCGGGATCATGGCGATAACGCCGCGGTCCGAATGCATCGATCTGCACTGGGGAGAGTTCTGATGGGCCGCACCGCCACGAGTCGCAAACGCCTGACCGTCGCCATCGCCTGCGCGCTGCTTGCGCCGGCCGCCTGGGCGCAGGATGCCGGGTCGTCCGCTCCGGCTACGGAGCAGCCGCAGACCAGTGCGACGAACCTCAACGCGGTGCGGGTGACCGCGCGCAAGCGCGAGGAAACGCTGCAGGAAGTCCCGGTCGCGGTCACGGCGTTCACTGCCGACGCGCTCGACCGCATGGCGGTGGAAGACCTGTCCGACCTCGATGCGCAGGTGCCCAACCTCACCGTGTACGCGGCGCGCGGCTCCAGCAGCACATTGACCGCATACATTCGCGGCGTCGGTCAGTCCGATCCGCTGTGGGGCGTAGACCCGGGCGTCGGTATCTATCTGGATGACGTGTACATCGCGCGTCCGCAGGGTGCGCTGCTGGACGTGTTCGATGTCGAGCGCGTCGAAGTGCTGCGCGGCCCGCAGGGCACGCTGTACGGCAAGAACACGATCGGCGGCGCGATCAAGTACATCTCGCGCGGCCTGCCGACCGAGCTTGACGGCTCCGCCTCGATCACCGTGGGCAACTACAACCAGCTGGACGTCAAGGCCTCGGTCGGCGGTCCTCTTGGAAGCGATGCACTGCGCGCGCGCGTGGCCGTGGCCAGCCTCAATCGCGATGGCTTCGGCGAAAACCTGATCACGGGGCAGGACGTCAGCGACAAGGAAATCCTCGCCGCGCGCGGCCAGATCGGCGCGTTCGTCAGTGATGCGTTCGATATCCAGGTCGCATTCGACTGGGTGGACGACCAGTCCGGTGTGCGCGGCGCGCAGATGCTTGCACCGAACCGCTTCAACGGGATCTTCTTCCCCGCGCTGGGCACGTACCCGCCGCTGGACGACCGCTACGACATCCGCAGCGGCATGCCGAACGTCAACGACACGACCCTCAGGGGCCTGTCGGCGACCGCGAACTGGCGCGTCAACGACAACTGGGGGCTGAAGTACGTCGTCGCCATGCGTTCGTCCGAGACCGAGACGAACATCGATTTCGACACCACGCCGGCGCCGATCGCGGACGTCAAGGCGTTCTACGAAGACGAGCAGGTCAGCCACGAAATCCAGGCCAACTACGACGCTGGTGGGCGCGTGCGTGGCGTGATGGGCATCTATGCGTTCGACGGTGAGGCCGGCGGACAGGTGCTCAACAACTTCT
>CADCUA010000120.1 GCA_902805755.1 uncultured Lysobacter sp. | reverse complement strand
AATGCATCACGTCCATCAGCAGTTCGCGGCCGGTGCTGAACGGCACCTTCAGCTCGTAGCGACCGTCAGGCAGGAAGCGGCCCTGCTGCTGCGAATGCCAGTGCTCGTCCGCCACCCAGCGCGCGGCCTTCGGGCTGAACAGGATCGTTGCCCAGCCCTTCGGCGTGCCAGAGAAGATGCCGTAGCTCGACGCCAGCTGGCGGTCGAGCTCCTCGTCGGGCACGTCGCGCGCGGCGTCCTCGAGCAGGCGACCGGTGGCGATGCGATCCACCGCGAAGCTGCGCAGGCCTTCGCGTTCATGGTCCCACGCATCCAGGTACCAGTTATCGCGGTAATGCGTCAGGCGCTGCGGCGAGACGTGCCGGCGCGTTTTCGTGTCGGTCGAGCGCGCGCGGTATTCGAACACCAGCTGGCGACGGTCGAGTACGGCGGTCGCGACGGTGCGGAACGCGGTCTCGTCCAGCTTGCGCAGCCGGTGCGGCACCACGCGCACGCGCTCGACCGGCACGCGGCGGCCGCCGGCGTGTTCATCCAGCAGTTTCTCGATGCGTTGCTGCAACGGCGCAAGCGCATTCGACAGCACGCCGCTGCCGCTGCGCACGAGCAACTGCTGCGCGGCCAGCAGTGAATGCAGCTCTTCCGAGCTCAACCACAGGCCGGGCATTTCGAAGCGGCTGCCTTCGCTGGTGTCGTAGCGGAAGCCGGCCTCGCCGTTGCCGATCACCGGCGCCATCAGGTAATCGCGCAGGTAAGCCAGGTCGCGGTAGACCGTCGCGCGCGAGCACTCCAGGTCTTCCTGCAGCCGCTGCACCGTGACCGGGTAGCGGGCGGCATTGAGAATGCGGTGCAGGGCGTGGATGCGTTCGATGCGTTCCATGAAGGGTCCGTGGCTGGATGATGCGGCGTCCTGCGTTAAGCATGGCATCGGCGTCATACCGACCGCCACTGCAAGGCATTCGCATCACGATGTTGGGGTTGTTCGCCAGATTCCTCAGCCGCGCCGCGACGCGGCCAGCCCGATGGCGCGCGGCTGCGCTGCTGGCGGTGCTGTGGCCGTTTGCAGTCTGGAGCGGTAGCCCGAGTGATGAAGTGAATGCGGCGATCGACAAACTGCTGACCGCGCGCAGCTTCATGGCGACGATGGTCACCGCCGACGGGCGCCAGCTGCGGCAGCTGGAGTTCGTCGCGCCGGGCCGCTACCGCATCCGCAGCAGCGGCACCGAACAGATCATCGTCGGCGACCTGCTCTACCCCGGCGGCGATGGCCCGCTGCAGGCACTGCCGGTCCCGCAGGACGTGCTCACGCAGTGGCGCGATCCCGCGCGCCTGGTCGAGTACGCCGAGGACATGGCCGTGACCGCGGTCGGCGAAGACACGGTGGCGGGCCAGCCGGCCCGTAAATATCGCGTCGCGACGGCGCGACCGCAGCCCGGCCCGATCACGGTGTGGATCGGGGCCGATGGCTACCCGCTGCAGATCCTCGCCGCCACCGACGCCGTCGGCCCGCTGCTGCTGATCCGTTACGCGCGCTTCAACGACCCGGGCTTCCGCATCGACGTGCCCAAAACCGTCGTGAAGTAGCGCGCCGTTCACGAGGCGGCGGCCGGGCGCCAGCGCGCTCGGGCACAATGCGCGCATGTCAGCGCGCGCCCCGTCCGAACCGGCCATCGACACCTCCCCGTCGCCCGGCGACGAGGTGCGCACCACCACGTGCTTCATGTGCGCGTGCCGCTGCGGCATCAAGGTGTGGCTGCAGAACGGACAGATCCGCTACATCCAGGGCAACCCCGAGCATCCGGTCAACCAGGGCGTGCTCTGCGCGAAGGGCTCGGCCGGGATCATGCAGCACTACTCGCCGGCGCGGCTGGAAAAACCGCTGCTGCGCGTGGGCCCGCGCGGTTCCGGTGAATTCCGCGAGATCGAGTGGGACGAGGCGCTGGCGATCGCGACCGGCTGGCTCGGTGCAATCCGCGAGCGCAACCCCGATGAGCTCGCGTTCTTCACCGGCCGCGACCAGAGCCAGGCGCTGACCGGCTGGTGGGCGCAGCAGTTCGGCACGGTGAACTACGCTGCCCACGGCGGCTTCTGCTCGGTGAACATGGCCGCGGGCGGCCTCTACACATTAGGCGGCAGCTTCTGGGAATTCGGCGAGCCGGACTGGGAGCACGCGAAGTACCTGATGCTCTGGGGCGTGGCCGAGGATCACGACTCGAACCCGATCAAGCTCGGCCTTGGCAAGCTCAAGGCGCGCGGCGCGAAGATCGTCGCGGTCAACCCCGTGCGCTCGGGCTATGGCGCAATTGCCGATGAATGGATCGGCATCCGCCCCGGCACCGACGGGCTGTTCGCGTTCGCGCTGATCCATGAGCTGCTGCGCATGGACCGCATCGATCTCGACTACCTGGTGCGCTACGCGAACGCGCACTGGCTGGTGATCCGCAATCCCGGCGGCAGCGATGACGGCCTGTTCGCGCGCGATGCCGACGGCCGCGGCCTGTGCTGGGACCGCGCGCGCAATGCGCCCGCGCCGGCCGATGCGATCGATGTGCAACCGGCCGTCGTGGGCGAAGTCACATTGCCTGACGGGCGCCGCGCGGCGCCGGTGTTCCATCTCGTCGTCGAACGTTATCTCGATGCGCGGTATTCGCCGGACGCGGTGAGCGAGCGCTGCGGCATTCCCGCCGCGACGATCCGCCGCATCGCGCGCGAGCTTGCCGACACCGCATTCGAGCAGGCGATCGAACTGCCGATCGCGTGGACCGACACCCATGGCCGCGAGCACGCGACGATGACTGGCCGGCCCGTGGCGATGCATGCGATGCGCGGCATCAGCGCGCACAGCAACGGCTTCCACACCTGTCGCGCGCTGCACCTGCTGCAGTTGCTGCTCGGCGCGGTGGATACGCCCGGCTCGTTCCGCTACCAGCCGCCGTTTCCCAAGCCGCTGCCGCCACCGAACCGCCCGGGCAAGTCGCGTCAGCCCAATGGCGCGCTCGACGCCGCGCCCTTGGGCTTCGTGCATGGCCCGGAGGATCTTGTCGTCGACGAGCACGGCCAGCCGCGACGCATCGACCATGCGTTCTCGTGGGCCTACCCGCTCAGCGCGCACGGCATGATGCACACCGTCATCCGCAACGCATGGGCGGGCGATCCGTACCGCATCGACACGTTGATGATGTTCATGGCGAACATGAGCTGGAACTCGGCGATGAACACCGCCGAGACGATGCAGTGGTTGACCGACAAAGGCGATGACGGCGAATACCGCATCCCGCACATCATCTACACCGATGCGTTCGCGTCGGAGATGGTCGCGTATGCGGACCTGGTGCTGCCGGACACGACGTATCTCGAGCGCTTCGATGCGATCAGCCTGCTCGACCGGCCGATCAGTGACGCCGATGGCGCGGCCGACGGCATCCGCCACCCGATCTTCGATCCGGCAAACGAACCGGGCCCGACGCCGGGCAAGGCGCGCGACGTACGCGGCTTCCAGACCGTGCTGCTTGATCTCGGCGCGCGCCTCGGCCTGCCCGGCATGACCGAAGCCGACGGCGCGCCGAAATACCGCGATTACGCCGACTTCATCGTGCGCCACGAGCGCGCACCGGGCGTGGGCCTGCTCGCGGGCTGGCGCGGCGAGCACGGCGAGCGCGAAGCGAAGGGCATGCCGAATCCGCAGCAGCTCGAGCGCTACATCGAGCACGGCAACTTCTGGCGCAGCGAGATTCCCGAGACCGCGCGCTATTACAAGATGGCGAACCGCGGCTACATCGAGTGGGCGCAGCGCATGGGCTTTCTTGCGCATGGCGACGCGATCGTGCTGCAGCTGTATTCGGAAACGCTGCAGAAATTCCGTCTTGCCGCGCAGGGCCATGGCGAAAACCAGCCGCCTGCCGAACACCGCGAGCGCGTCGCCACGTATTTCGATCCGCTGCCGATCTGGTACGAGCCGTTCGAAGGCGCGCAGGTCACGGATCTCGACACGCGCTTTCCGCTGTCAGCAGTGACGCAGCGGCCGATGTTCATGTACCACGCCTGGCACGGGCAGAACGCGTGGCTGCGGCAGATCGCCACGCGCAACTGGATGTACCTGCATCCCGACACCGGCGCGCGCTTCGGCATCGATGA
>CADCUA010000119.1 GCA_902805755.1 uncultured Lysobacter sp. | reverse complement strand
CGTCGCAGCTTGCCGAAGGCGCGGCCAGCGTCTCGTTCGAAAACCGCTACCGCGCGAAGGACGGCAGCTACCGCTGGCTGCTGTGGCATGCGACGCCTTCGGCCGAGGACGGACTGATCTACGCGGCCGCGTCGAACATCACCCACCTCAAACAGACTGAAATCGAACTGCAGCGTGCCAAGGAAGCCGCCGAAGCCGGCAGCCGCGCGAAAAGCGAATTCCTCGCGAACATGAGCCACGAGATCCGCACGCCGCTCAACGGCGTGCTGGGTACCGTGGGCCTACTCATGGGCACGCAACTGGACCGCCACCAGCGCGAGCTGGCGCGCCTGGCGAGTGCGAGCGGCGAAACACTGCTGACGATCATCAGCGACATCCTGGATTTCTCGAAGATCGAGGCCGGCAAGCTGTCGCTCGAACAGATGCCGTTCGACCTGCTGCAGACCGTGGAGGAGGTCAGCGGCATGACTGCCCTGCAGGCGTCCGACAAGGGCCTGGACCTGGTCATTCGCTACCCGGCCGAGGTTCCGCGGCACTTCGTCGGCGATGCGGGCCGCCTGCGTCAGGTGCTCGTCAACCTCGTCAACAACGCGATCAAGTTCACCGAGCGCGGTCACGTGCTCGTTGATGTATCGCTGGAAGCGCAGACCGACACGACGGCGCAGTTGCTGATCCAGATCGAGGACACCGGCATCGGCATTTCGCCCGCGCAACAGGCGGGGCTGTTCCAGAAATTCAACCAGGCCGATGTGTCCACCACGCGCCGCTATGGCGGCACGGGCCTGGGCCTTGCGATCAGCAGCGAGCTCGTCCGGCTCATGGACGGGTCGATCGGCGTCAGGAGCGAGCAGGATGCGGGCTCGACGTTCTGGATCCGCATCCCGCTGCCAGTGCGGAAAGAGGGCGCGACCACGCCGCCGGTGCCCGTCGACCTGCGCGGCACCCGCGTGCTCATCGTTGACGACAACTCGGTCAACCGTCGCGTGCTGCATGAACAGATCGTGCAGTGGGGGTTACGCAACGGCAGTTGCTCGTCCGCGCATGAAGCGCTGGCCGCGCTTCGCGAGGCGGTGGACGAGGGCGACCCGTACCCGATCGCGATCCTCGACTACCAGATGCCTGATATCGACGGCGAAATGCTCGCGCGGGTGATCAAGGCCGATCCGGCGCTGCGCGATGTCGCGCTCATCATGCTCACGTCGATGGGCTCCCGCGACGATACCCCGAGCATGCAGGACATCGGTTTCGCCGCGTACCTGTCCAAACCGGTCCGGCAGTCGGATCTGCTCAGTGCACTCAGCCGCGCCCGCGCCGGCCAGCTGCCCGGTGGCGTTGATGAAACTGCGCACGACCGGCGGACGCGGCCGAAAGCACCTGATCTCGACGGAGGCCATGTGCTCCTGGTCGAAGACAATGCGACCAACCGCTACATCGCCTCGTTGATGCTCAAGGACCTCGGCTGCCACGTGGACGTTGCCGGCGACGGCCGTGAAGCGTTGGAGCGATTGGCGCAGACCGAGTACGACCTTGTCTTCATGGACTGCGAGATGCCCGTGATGGACGGTTTCGAGGCGACGGCGTGCATCCGCGGACGCGATGATGCGGTTGCGCGTATTCCGATCGTCGCGGTGACCGCGCAGGCAATGCAGGGCGACCGGGAGCGTTGCCTCGCGGTCGGGATGAACGATTACATCACCAAGCCCGTGCAGCCAGGCGACTTCCAGCGCGCGCTCGAGCGATGGCTGCCCGCGGACCGTGCACTGCGCAAGCGACCGGTCGAGGTGGGACCCACCGAGGCCTCCGCGCAGGAAAACGAGCTCCCGGTGCTGGACGCCAAGGTCATCACACAGTTGCGTGCGCTGGCCGAAGCGAGCGATCCGGCGTTGCTGTCACAGATCTTCGAGGCCTTCCAGACGGACACTGCACAGCGCATCCGGACGCTGCGTGAAGCGGGCGCCGCGGCCGACGCCGACCTGCTGCGGCGCACTGCGCATGCGATCAAGGGTGCAAGCGCGAACATCGGCGCCGCACGCATGGCCGCGCTCGCGCAGAGCCTCGAATCGCTCGGACGACTCGGCAGCGTTGCCGGCAGCGACGCGTTGATCGAGCAGCTGGACGCCGCATACACCCAGGTGCAGGCCGCGATCGCGCGCGCCTGACCCGCCTTTTACATGGATACACGCAGTCGATGAAGATTCTGGTTGCCGAAGACGATGCAACGTCGCGGCTGGTACTGGCCGCAACGCTGCGTTCGCTCGGCCATGAGGTGACGACGGTCGAGGACGGCGCCGCCGCGCTTGATGCCTGGCATGCGCAGGAATTCGGCCTCGTCATTTCCGATTGGCTCATGCCCGAACTCGACGGGCCCGGGCTGTGCCGCCGCATACGTGCCGAGCCCCGGCCGCATTACACCTACGTGATCCTGCTCACCTCGCTCGAGGGCAAGGACAATTACCTCTCGGGTATCGAGGCGGGCGCCGACGACTTCATCACCAAGCCGCTGGACCGCGAAGTGCTTGCCGCGCGGCTGTCGGTTGCCCAGCGCATCATCGGCCTGCACGAAGCGCTGCGCATCGAGGCCACGCGGGACCGCCTCACCGGCCTCCTGAACCGCGGCGCGATCCTGGACGAGCTGCAGCGCGAACTGCATCGCGCTGCGCGCGAAAACGGCCCGACGGCGGTGATGCTGCTAGACATCGACCACTTCAAGCGCGTCAACGATACGCACGGGCATCTGGTCGGCGACGCCGTGTTGCGGGAGATCGCCAATCGTCTGCAGTCCACGCTGAGGCCGTACGACCGCGTCGGACGTTTCGGTGGCGAGGAATTCGTCGTGCTGATCACGGACGGCGACGCGGAACAATCGGGCGTCATCGCCGAACGCATCCGGTCAGCCGTGTCGACCGGACCCGTGGAGGTCCCCGGCGGGCCGGCGGTGCCCGTGACCGTCAGCATCGGCATCGCGGTAGGGCCGGGATTGCCCGACGCGCCCGATGGCCTGCTGGCCGCCGCCGACCGCGCCCTGTATCGCGCGAAGGCCAATGGGCGCGACCGCACGGAAGTGGAACTGCTGCCGGGTTGATCGGGACCGCCCGGCGCGCAACGGGGCTGCGTCCAGTCGGTCGACCGGGTGCATGGCGCGGTCGATCGGACCGGGCCGTTTGCAGATGCCAGCTTCACGCAGGCTGACGTCATACAAGAAAAGCCCCGCAATGCGGGGCTTTTCTCTTGATCGCTTGTCGATGCAACTCAGGCCGGCACTGACGCCGGCTGCACCGCGGCCGCCGGCTCGCGTCGCTGCGTACCCTGGCCTTCGAAGCGCCGGCGCAGGTCACGCCGCACGCCGTGCAGGCCCTCGCCATGGCCGGAGCGCTTGAGCGCCGCATAGCCGTCCAGGGCGGCGATCATCACGTCGCTGCCGAGTGCGATGTCGGTGTCGGCCATCCTCTCCATCAGCCGCGCGATACGTACCCGCCGTGTGCCGACCGCATCGTGCGATGCTAGGTCACGCGCCATCTCGTCCACGTCGAGCGAGCGGGGCAGCAGCGCCATGCTGTCGCGCATTACGTCGAGCGCGCGCCGGCAGAACGGCTCCGACGATTCGCCCATCTTGACCAGCCGCTGCCGTTCCACCGCGGAGAGCGCCACCAGCGCCGGTGGAAGTGCGTGCTCCAGCCCGGCGAGCATCGCGTCCACCGCGTCCCATTGCGTAACGTCCAGGTGTGTTGCCACGAGGCTCTGACCTATTTTGCTGATTCTCGTCGTGTGACCCGGGCCGTCCCCCACGGCCGGCCCGTGGGAGTATTGGATGTCGCAAGCCTCTGAGATTGAGACTGGAGCATACGTAGTGGAGTGCGGTCCGCGCGCGCATGAAGGCGGCCTGCCGCGCCGGGTCGCTACGCCGTTTTTGAACCGGTCGGGTCCCAGCAGAGCTGGATTCCAAGGCCCGCCAGGCACATGCGGACGCCCCGTCCGGGTTTGCCTGCCGGGCACGTCAGCGGTCCGGCGATCCGGATCGATCCCGTGCACAACATGTGCTCACCTCGCCGCGGACAACACGACGCCAAGCGGGTGTCACGGGAGCTCGGGCCGTCGCGGAGAGCAAAGCAAAGCCGTGCCGCAGCGTGCAGCAT
>CADCUA010000118.1 GCA_902805755.1 uncultured Lysobacter sp. | reverse complement strand
GTCGACGCCCGCGCGTTCGCAGTACCAGCGGAACCAGCGCGATCCCGCGGCGACGTGCGCGACTTCCTCGCGCAGGATCACTTCGAGGATCGCCACCGTCGCTTCGTCGCCCAGCGAGCGCAGCTTCACGATCATGCCGGGCGTGACATCCAGCCCGCGCGCTTCGAGCACGCGAGGCACCAGTGCCATGCGCGCGAGGCCGTCGTGCGCGGTCTTCTCGGCCATTTCCCACAGGCCGTTGTGCGCATCGAAATCACCGTAGTCGTGGCCCAGCTGCCGCAGCCGTTCGCGCAGCAGCGCGAAGTGCCGCGCCTCGTCGCGCGCGACGCCCACCCAGTCGGCATAGAACGCATCGGGCAGGCCACGGAAGCGGTAGACCGCGTCCCATGCCAGGTCGATCGCGTTGAACTCGATATGCGCGATCGCATGCACGAATGCGGCACGTCCGGCCGGCGTGCCGAAGCCGCGCCGCGGCAACTCGCGCGGGTGCACCAGGCGCGGACGCTCCGGGCGTCCCGGCATGCCGATCGGCGCAGGCGCAGCCGCCGTTGCATCGGCACGCAGCCATCCGCTTTCGAACGCCTCGGCCGCGGCGAACGTGCATGCGAGCTTCGCGTCCGGGCTCGCCGCCTGCAGGCAAAGCCACGCGGCCGCGTGCAGGCAGCCGTCCACCGCTTATTCCTCGCCGGCTTCGTCTTCGCCCGAGCGCATGCAGGCCCAACCGTCGGGGAAGCCGCCATGCCCCTGGGCGATGCCGGCAAGCTCCTGCTCAAGCGCCGTGATCGCCGAATGCAGCGCCGGCATGTGCGTCGTGACCGCCACCTGCCACACGCCTTCCTCATCGGCTTCGGGCGCCGCGATCTTCACGTCCTCGCGCGCGGCGACCTGGCGCGCGAACGCGGCCGCCTGCGCTTCATCGGCGAACACGTGGAAGAAGTCGATGTCGCGCGGCTGCGTCAAATCGTCGCCGTCGTCGAGCATCTGGCGCAGCACGTCGCCGTTGTCGTCGTCGGGAATCATCGCGCGCTGGATCGATTTCATCAGGCCACCCGCCGCTTGGTTTTCGCATCATCCGAACGCAGCTGCTTGATGCGGTCGAAATAACCGTCCTCGATGCCGGTCACGTACTCGCCGTTGAAGCAGGAGGAATCGAAATTCTCGATGCGGTTCTTCGGGCCGGACACCGCCGCGACGAGGTCGCTCAGGTCCTGATAGATCAGCCACTCGCAGCCGAGCAGCTCCTGCACTTCGTCATCGGTGCGGCCGTGCGCGATCAGCTCGTCGGCCGACGGCATATCGATGCCGTAGATGTTCGGATGCCGCACCGCGGGCGCGGCCGAGGCGAGGTACACCTTGCGCGCGCCGGCCTCGCGCGCCATCTGCACGATCTGCCGCGAGGTGGTGCCGCGCACGATGGAATCGTCCACCAGCAGCACGACGCGGTTGCGGAACTCCAGCGGAATCGGATTGAGCTTGCGGCGCACGGATTTCACGCGGTCGCCCTGCCCCGGCATGATGAACGTGCGGCCGACGTAGCGGTTCTTGATGAAGCCCTCGCGGTACTTCACGCCGAGCACGTTCGCGATCTCCAGTGCGGCGTCGCGCGAGGTGTCGGGGATCGGGATCACCACGTCGATGTCGTGGTCGGGCCGCACGCGCAGGATCTTCTCGCCCAGCTTCTGGCCCATGCGCATGCGCGCCTTGTGCACCGAGATGTCGTCCATCATCGAGTCGGGCCGCGCGAAGTACACGAATTCGAAGATGCACGGCGCGAACGCTTTCGGCTCCGCGCACTGGCGCGTGTGCAGCTGGCCGTCGGCGGTGATCACGATGCCCTCGCCCGGGATCACGTCGCGCAGCCGCTCGAAGCCGAGCAGGTCGAGCGCGACGGATTCGGACGCGACGCAGTACTCGTCGTTCGCGCCTTCGGTGCTGCGCTTGCCGAGCACGAGCGGGCGGATGCCGTTCGGGTCGCGGAACGCGACCAGGCCCAGGCCGAGCACCGCGGTCACGACCGCATAGCCGCCCATGCAGCGGCGATGCACGCCCTCGACCGCCTTGAATGCGGTCTCCGGCGTCAGCGCGCGCTGCGTGTCGAGCTCGTGCGCGAACACGTTCAGCAGCACTTCCGAATCGGACTCGGTATTGACGTTGCGCCGGTCCTGCTCGAACACCTCGCGCCGCAGCGCATCGGTGTTGATCAGGTTGCCGTTATGCGCGAGCGCGATGCCGTAGGGCGAGTTGACGTAGAACGGCTGGGCCTCGTCGCAGCCCGCGCTTCCCGCCGTGGGGTAACGGCAGTGCGCGACGCCGAAGCGGCCCGAGAGCAGCTGCATCGCCGTCTCGTCGAACACGTCGCTGACCAGGCCATTGCCCTTGTGCATGCGCACGCGATGGCCGTCGGCCGTGGCGATGCCGGCGGCGTCCTGGCCACGGTGCTGGAGCACGGTGAGTCCGTCATATAGCTGCGCCGCGACTTCCGTGTTGCCGACGATACCGAGAATGCCGCACATGGAATCAACCTTCGGGACGTGTTGCAGAAAGAAAGCGGGATCCGGATCGCTCAGGCGCCGAGCGGTTCGGGTAAAGGATCGGTGTCGGACCGGGCAGGCAGCGCACCCGCGCCGGCGAAGTCCACCTGGGCCGCGACCCAGTCGGGCAGCCACGACGACAGCGCACGCGCGCCGGGCACGAACAACGGCACGACGCTGGACGCCTGCCAGTCGGGATCGCGCGGCATCGAGGTCAGGCCCAGCACCAGCACCAGCGCGCAGGCGACGAACGCGCCGCGCACCACGCCGAGCGCAAGACCGAGCGCGCGATCCACGCCGGACAGGCCGGCGGACTTCATCAGCCAGCGCATGGCCCAACCGACGAGCCCGACGACCACCAGCACCGCCATGAAACTCAGTGCGTAACCGGCCAGCAGTTGCCCGCTGGTCGCTTCGGCGCCGCCCGCGATCCAGGTCGCGAGCTGTCCACCGAAACGGAACGCCACCCAGCCCGACAGCGCCCACGACACCAGCGACACGACCGCGCCGACGAAACCGCGCATCAGCCCGAACACGGCCGATGCGCTCACGATCGCCAGCAGGACCCAGTCGAGCGTGCTCATGGGCGCATTGCCACCGTCAGGGATGCGGGCGCACGAGGCCCGGCACGCCCAGCGAGGCGGACACCTGCGTGCGCAGGCGGTCGGCTTCGGCGCGGTCGGCCACCGGCCCGACGCGCACGCGGCTCAGCGTGCCCTTGTCGGTGCGCACCTGTTCCACGAATGCACTGAAACCGGCGGCGCGCGCGCGGTCGCGCAGCTTCGAGGCCTCCTCGGCATTGCCGAATGCACCGAGCTGGACCGCGAAGCCGACGCCGGCTGCGGCCGGTCGCGGCGCTGGCGGCACCGGCGGTGCGGCCTCGGGGGCTTTTACGACCGCCGCGGGCTTCGGCGCAGGCGCAGGCGCGGTGGCGGCCGGGGCGGCCGGCTTCGACGCCGGCAAGGGCGCAGGAGCGGCCGTGGCTACCGGCTTCGACGCGAGCGGCTGGGCCACCGATGCCGGCGTCGCAGCCGCGGTTGCAGCCGGCGCGCTCGCGCTGCCTGCGTCGGGCGCGTCCAGCGTGACCACTTTCGCCTGGACCTTGTCGCTGACATGCGCAGCGCGCAGGCGTGCGGCCTCGGCTTCGGCCTGGCTTGTATATGGGCCGATACGCACGCGGTGCAGCGTGCGCCCGCCGCTGGCAGGCACGGGCTCGTGATAGGCGGGCAGCTGCGAGGCGGCCAGCGCGGCGACCACGCGGGCGGCATCCGCCGCCGTCGCGTAACTGCCGAAACCGACCGCGTAATCGCCGGCCGCGGTCGATGCGGGCAATCGCCCGGCCGGCACGCTGCCGGCCTCGACCATCGGCAGCGCCCCGCCCGCCGGTGCCGGCATGGTCGTGGCCGCCCGGCCGGCCGTCGGCGCGCCAAGTGGCAGCTCGCGCGTCTCGAAGCCGGCCTGCGGCGCTGCCGGGACATCGAGCGAGACATCGCCGACGCCGCTTTCAGGCGCCGGTCCCTTGACCAGCATCGGCAGGAAGATCACTGCGAGCGCGACCAGCACGGCCCCGCCAACCAGGCGCTGTTTCAGAGCGGTTTCCATCGG
>CADCUA010000117.1 GCA_902805755.1 uncultured Lysobacter sp. | reverse complement strand
GACGGGCGAACCATCGACCCTACGGCGTCGACCGCAAACGAGGATTCCTCTCGGGCGCGGCCATCTGACGCACCATGCCAGAAATACAAATGAATACACTTCCGGTAGCGCTGGCGATGGTAGAGTTGGTGGCCGCGCACCTCGTGCGTATGTCCAAAACCAATGGAGGATGCATGAAGGCGCTTTGTCTGCTGGCAGTCGTAGTCGGGTCCCTGGCCGGGTGCGCGAGCGCACCGGAAACCGACGCACTTTCGAAAAGGGAGCGTGTGGCGGATGAGTATGTGCCGGTCGGTACCGCCATCCCGCGCAAACGTTCACAGCAGGGCGTGGCGCCCGCGGGCGAGGCCGACAAGCAGGCGCTCGAAAACGACCGGATGATGAGTTCGGCGACCGTTAACAGCCGCTGAGACAGCCGCTGAGACAGCCGCTGAGACAGCCGCTGAGACAGCCGCTGAAAAGGTCGCTGATTTGTCGCTGAACCGCTGCCGAACAACCGGCCGCGCAGTCCGCCCACAGCGATTGATGCGGGAGCGATAAAAAAACGCCGGCATGCCGGCGTTTTTCAATCTGCTGCCACCGCGTAGCCCGCGCCCTCAGCGTGCCCCAAGGCTGACGCGCACCGGGCTCTTCGCCCGCGCCGCGGCCTGCGCCACGTACGCCGTCCACGCCTCCTGCGACACGACGTGGCCCGCCCGGTCCCAGGCCGCGCCCGCGTAGTAGCGCAGCGGCTTGCCCGATTCGACCTTGGCCAGCACCAGGTGGTTCAGCGCATCCTCGGCAAAGAAGCTTGCCGAGGGAATGATGACCGCCGTGCCCATCGCCCCGTTGCTTGCCTGCTGCACCCACTGCAGCAGCGACGGATCGCGCTCGTTCTTCACCACGGCGATCTTCGGATCCTGCTTCTTGTCGGATGGCGACTTGTTCAGCCCGACCGCCACCGTGAGCTGCCGGGGGCCGGCGAACGTGAACGTGCTGTCGATCTGGTCGAGCTGGTGGCCGGCATCGACCGTGAAGCGCTTGACCTCGCTGACCCGGGTGCCGCCCGCATCCCAGCCGTCGTAGGTCAGCTCGAACACGGCGCGCACCGGGCCGTTGGCCAGCACCTTCCACGACTTGTAATTGGTGCTGGTCGATAGCAGGCTGCCATCCCACACG
>CADCUA010000116.1 GCA_902805755.1 uncultured Lysobacter sp. | reverse complement strand
TGTATCTATGGGCGTCTCGTTTACGGTGGGCGCGTCGTCATATTCCGGTGCAGCCATGGCACACGAAACCAGCCCGCACCGTCCGCCGATCGTTTCGCGCGCGGAACTGGATTTCGAATTGGCCCGGGTGAAGCTTCGGCTCGACCGCCTGACCTCACATGTCCTCTTCAGCCCACCGCTGCCCGGCGACAGCCCGGATCGCGCGCATGCGCTTGCGGAATGGTTTGTTGAAATCTCGGACGGTGTTTTCGGGCGCAGCCCGCCCGGCCTGCGCGCGTATGCGCGGGAGCGCATGGAACTGATGCAGATGCAGAATCCCGTCTTGTCCACGGCAGGCGCCCGTCGGCGTGAGCCGGAGGAGCGAGCGGGGTATCGCGCGATCGGGATGGCCGCACCGGGTTTGAATCCCGCGCCACGCGGCCAGGCGTAAGTCCCCCTCCGCGCGGCTTCGCCGCGTGCGCGTTACGACTCGCATGAAGCATGCGGAAGTGCGTGGGGGCCCATCACGCAGGCGCCTGCGGGGCTTCCGCTACCTGGATGTCGCTGATCCGGCTTGCGCACGGGTCATACCAGGGTTTTTACGTGACTCTGACGACGTGGAGTACGCGCGCAGCGATGCGACTTAATTGATTTGTGGCTTTTCCCCGCTATAAGCAGGTTAGCGCCGCCCGCTGGCCTGCATAGCGCAGGCACCGTCACTGTTGACCTGGGCGTTCAGCAGAGCGCGACGCGCTGGATCTTCCGCCGCCGCCACTGTCGACTGCAGTGCGCCGGGACTCGAGCGGTATCGGTTCGCCCGGCACGACGGCACCCAGCCCAAGCGTGTGGGCCGGCCGACGGCATCGTCTCGCGTCAGCGTAGCGCTCTGGGTGTTTTCCCCGATGGGAACGGGGGAAACACCGGATAGTCCGAACCGGCCCGCAGGGGGACAGTCGAACTATCACCATCCCCCGGTACCCAGCCATGCGCAACCATTTCGTTACCCGTTCCGTCCTTGGCCTGGCCATCGCCGCCGGACTTGGTTTTTCCGCCACGGCCCAGGCCGACGCGCTCATTTCGAAAGACCTGCAGCAGCGCCTGGCCACCGAGTCGACGCACCGCGTCGTCGTGACCTTCAGCGACAAGGCGCAGATGTCGAAGCTGGCGAACCTGACC
>CADCUA010000115.1 GCA_902805755.1 uncultured Lysobacter sp. | reverse complement strand
TTTCCCTGATAACCGCGCTGCGTTGGGCGTCCGAGAATCACTTCGTCACCGCGAAGTGGATACGTATGCAATACGACAGCGGAAACGTGGTTTTTATGCGGTGGGTGGTTCAGGAAGAGACGGTTGATGGCGAGGATCTGACTGGCGCTGGAGGGGGCGGTCCGCAGGGGCCGGGCGGTCGCCGTGCGACGCGACTGAAAGTGGTCCCCTACCAGGACCGGGACACCGCCGAGTTACCCGGCGGGCCTTCAGCGCCACGGGGGGTGGGCCTGATCGACGAGGTCCGTCGCCGGCTGCGATTGCGGCATTACAGCGCCCGTACGGAAAAGGCCTATGTCGCGTGGATCTGGCGGTTCATCGTGGCCAATGGCCGCAGGCATCCGCGCCTGCTGGGCGCGGAGGCGATCGAGGAGTTCCTGTCCCGGCTTGCCACGGAACAGGGTGTCGCGGCGGCGACGCAGAACCAGGCACTCTCGGCCTTGCTCTTTCTCTACCGTGACGTGCTGGGCACCAAGCTGCCGTGGATGGAGAACGTGGTCCGTGCGAAGCGGCCCCAGCGGGTGCCGACTGTGCTGTCGGTCAGCGAGGCGCAACGGTTGCTGGCGGCCATGGACGGACGGCCCTGGTTGCTCGCGAGCCTGCTTTATGGCACCGGGATGCGCTTGTTGGAGTGCCTGCGGTTGCGCGTCAAGGACGTGGATTTTTCCCGTCATGAGCTGACGATCCGGGACGGGAAGGGCGGCAAGGACCGCCGCACGGTGCTGCCGCGGGCACTCATCGAGCCCCTGCAGCGGGAAATCGAGCGGGCGCGGACGTTGCACGCGGCGGATCTCGCCGAAGGCTGCGGTCAGGTCTGGCTGCCGCACGCGTTGTCGCGCAAATACCCGAATGCGGCCACCGATTTCGCCTGGCAGTACGTGTTCCCCGCATTGCGGCGCTCGGTGGACCCGCGTGACGGGCAGCAGCGGCGGCACCATTTCGATCCCGACATGCTCTCGCGTGCGCTGAAGCGGGCGCGCAAGGCGGCCGGGATCGTCAAGCCGCTCAGTGCGCACACGTTGCGGCACAGCTTTGCGACACACATGCTCGAGGCCGGCTACGACATCCGCACCGTGCAGGTCCTGCTCGGACACAAGGATCTCGCGACGACTCAGATA
>CADCUA010000114.1 GCA_902805755.1 uncultured Lysobacter sp. | reverse complement strand
CGTCATTGACGTCCAGCAACGCCACCTTGGCGCCGCGCGCAACCAGGTGCTGGGCCACGGCAAAGCCGAGGCCTGAAACGCCGCCGGTGATGACGGCGCGGGTGTTGGCGATCTGCATGGAGCGGTCCTTCAGGCCGGAAAGGCGGCGATTTTACGCGGTGATCGGGATGTCACTGCAAACCGGTCGCGAAAGGGGCGTGTGCCACCGGCCCCCGATGTTCAAAGCATGCGCAGGTAGAACGTGTTGCAGCCGCCGTGGCCGGTGCTGCCCAGCGGCGCGTCGATGCGCTCGAAGCCGCTGCGTTCGTACAGGCGCATGGCCGCGTCCATGCCCGTCAATGTTTCGAGGTAGCAGCGCGAGAAGCCGAAGCTGCGCGCGGCCTCGAGGCAACGCGTCATGACCTGGGCACCGGCGCCAAATCCACGCGCCTCGGGCAGGAAGTACATCTTGCGCAGCTCGCAGGTCGCCTCGTCGCCGCCTTACAGCGGCGCAACGCCACCACCGCCGATGACGACGCCATCGCGCTCGACGACGAAGTACGCGCTGCGCGGCGCGCTATAGGCGCGGTGCATCCAGTCGACTTCGGGATCGTTGATCGCGAAACCGCAGCCGGTGGCGCCGAATTCCGGCATCACGGAGCGGATGATCGCGGCGATGGCCGCGTCGTCGCGGGCTTCGATGGGACGGACGATCTGGGTGGGTGTCATTGCGGCCTCATCGGGTTTCGACCACTTGCCCGTAGCGCGACTCGATTTCGTCAGCGCTGAGCGCGGGCGCATACAGATAGCCCTGGCCGACGTCGATGCCGATGTCGCGCAGGAACACGCGCTGGCGCTCGCTCTCGACGCCTTCCGCCACCGTGCTCAGACCCAGGCCCTTGGCGATGCCCGCAACCGCCTGGCATACCGCAACGTCGGACTGGTTGTCCGGCACGCCGCGCACGAAGAGCTGGCTCAGTTTGAGACCGTGGATCGGCAGCCGGCGCAGGTAATTGAGCGCGCTGTAGCCTTCGCCGAAGTCGTCGATCGACAGTGCGATGCCCATGTCGCGCAGCTCCGCAAACGCGCGCAGCGTCTCGGGCACGTCCTCGATCAGCACGCGCTCGGTGACCTCGAGCTCCAGTGATGCGCCGTCGAGACCGAACTCGTTGAGCAGCGCGCGCACATTGCGCACCAGGCCTTCGCCGACAAACTGTCGATAAGACACGTTCACCGCCACGCGCGGGACGGCGACACCGGCGTTGCGCCAATGGCGCATCTGCCGGCACGCCTCGCGCAGCGCCCAGGTGCCGATGCCGACGATGTCACCCGTCATTTCGGCATGACCGATAAAGAGGTCCGGGCGGATCTCGCCCAGCTCCTGGTTACGCCAGCGGATCAGTGCCTCGACGCCAACCAGCACGCCCGTGGCCAGGTCGACCTGCGGCTGGTAGAGCAGGCGGAATTCGTGGTTCTCGATCGCGCGGCGCAACTGGTTCTCGAGCTGCAGACGCGCCTGCTGCTGCTCGGCGAGTTCGGGCGTAAACCGCTGCCACGCATTGCGCGCCCGCCGCTTGCTGTCGTACATCGCGACGTCGGCGTTCTGGATCAGCGCCTGCGCGACCGTGCCATCGGCCGGCGCCTCGGCAATGCCGATGCTGGCGGTGATGCTGAATTCCTCGCCTTCCATGCGGAAGCTGTCGCCGAACACGTCGAGCACGGCCTTCGCGAGGCGCACGGGCCGCTCGGGATCATCGCCGGTGGTGCAGATGACGAGGAACTCGTCTCCGCCGAAGCGCGCGATCAGGCCTTCGCTGCCGACCGCGCGCTGGATGCGTCGCGCGGCCGAGCCGAGCAGGCGATCGCCGGCTGCATGGCCGAGCACGTCGTTGACGAGCTTGAACCGGTCCAGATCGATGTACAGCACGGCGAGCGCCGCCTGCGTCGGGTCTTCAAGCCGCGCCTGCAGTTCGAACAGGGCCGCGTCGCGGTTGAGCACATGCGTCAGCGTGTCGTTGCGAGCCTGCACGGCGCGCGTCTCTTCCTGCTGACGGCGCTCGGTGATGTCCTGCAGCGTGCCGGACAGTCGCGCCTGCAGCGGCTTGTTGGCGTCGACCTCGCCGATGAAGCGCATCCACACGCTGCGCCCGTCATCGCGGAAACAGCCGATTTCCAGCTCGATATGCCGCCCTTCTGCGAGCGCCACGTCGAGCGCGATGCGCAGGCGGCGGCGGTCACCGTCGCGCAGCCGCGCGAGCAGCTGGTCCATCGTCCGCGGCGCGGGCGTATGGCCGAGGATGCGTTGCGCCTCGTCGGTGAGGTACAGCCGGTCATGGCCCGGCTCCCACTCCCAGCCGCCGATATGCGCCAGTGACTGCGCGCGATCGAACAACGAGCTGTCGCGTTTGAGTTCGGTGACGTCCGTGAACAGCGTCAACACCTGTTCGACGTGATCGGTGCCGGTTACGAACTGCGGCACCGCGGTAACCGATACCCAGATCAGTCGCCGCTGTTCGCGCTGGTAGAAGCCGAGCACGGTGCTGCTGACGACCACGCCACTGCGCGCGCGCACCGCCGGCATCTCGTCCTGCGCCAGCTCGCGCCCGTTCTCGTCGATCACCAGCCAGCGGTCGTGGCCCAGTGCGCCGTCCAGCGGACGATTCGCGTCGAGATCGAACATACGCATCGCCGCCGCGTTCGCGTAGACCATGCGGCCATCGGCGTCGCGGACGATGACGCCCTTGTCGATCGTCTCCATCAGCTCGCGGTAGCGCAACTCTGCGTTGCGCCGGCCCGTGAGGTCACGCGTGACCGTGACGATATAGCGGACGCCGTCGTGTTCGAAGCCGGCGGCGTGCACCTCCACCGGGCGCCGCGTGCCGTCAGCGTGCACGTTGATCGTATCGATCACGTAGCTTTCGCCGCGCTCGATCGCGTCCCATGCCGGGCCCTTGTGTTCGCGTGCGAGGTCGGGGCTCAGCACGTCGACCGGTTGGCCGATCACTTCGTCGCGACTCCAGCCGTACGCCTGGAGTGCCGCGCGATTGAGGTCCAGCAGTCTGCCCTGTTCGTCCAGCAGCGTGATCGGATCCGGTATCGCATCGAACAGGGCCTGGTGGCGATCGTGCAGGCTCGTGGCGTCCTTGCACAGTGCTTCCAGCGTGTCACGCGTGCGATCGAGTGCGTCACGCGTCGAAGCTGCGAGCGCGTCGTCCAGCAGCGCGGCGCGCAACGCCGCCAATGCGGGTTCCGCGCGGCCGCGAAGTGCGTGGGACGAACGCAGTGGCATTGACGGGTTCATGCGGCGAGCGCGCGTCCGACCTTGCTGCCGGTTTCGCGGCCGAGCACGCCGGCCAGCCAGCGTCCGGTTGCGGCGAGCGCGTCCAGATCGATACCGGTTTCGATGCCCATGCCATGCAGCATGTACACCACGTCTTCGCTCGCGACGTTGCCGCTCGCGCCCTTCGCATACGGGCAGCCGCCTGCGCCGGAGACGGCCGAGTCGATCACGGTGACGCCTTCCTCCAGGCACGCGAGGATGTTCGCAAGCGCCTGGCCGTAGGTGTCATGGAAGTGCACGGCGAGTGCGTCCATAGGCACTTCGGCGGCGACGGCCTTCAGCATCGCGCGCGCGTTGGCCGGCGTGCCGACGCCGATCGTGTCACCCAGCGAGATTTCATAGCAGCCCATCGCGTGCAGGCGCCGGCTTACGCGCACCACGTCGACCAGCGGCACGGCGCCTTGGTACGGGCATCCGAGCACGGTGGACACGTAACCGCGCACGCGCACGCCATCGGCCTTCGCACGTGCGATCACCGGCTCGAAGCGCGCAAGCGATTCATCGATCGACGCGTTGATGTTGCGCGTGTTGAACGCCTCGGACGCCGCGGTAAACACTGCGATCTCTTCGACGCCGACGCTGCGTGCGCGCTCGTAGCCCTGTTCGTTCGGCACGAGCACCGGGTAGGAGATGCCGGCGACGCGCGTAATACCCGCGAACACTTCAGCCGCGTCCGCGAGCTGCGGCACCCACTTCGGGCTCACGAAGCTGGTCGCTTCAATGCTGCGCAGTCCGGTCGCGCTCAAACGGTCGACCAGCGCGATCTTGTCGGCGGTCGAGACCATAGCCTTCTCGTTATGCAACCCGTCGCGCGGGCCCAC
>CADCUA010000113.1 GCA_902805755.1 uncultured Lysobacter sp. | reverse complement strand
CAACAGGCGGACTCGCTGGTTTGCGTCGGGCTCGACCCGGAACCGGCGAAACTCCCCGCGCGCTTTGCGAATGACCCGGATGCGGTGTTCGCATTCTGCCGCGACATTGCGGATGCAACCGCCGAATATGCCTGCGCGTTCAAGCCGCAGATCGCGCACTTCGCCGCGCTCGGCGCCGAGGACGCGCTGGCCCGCGTGATCGCGCACATCCATGCACATCACCCTTCCGTGCCGGTCATCCTCGACAGCAAGCGCGGCGATATCGGCAGCACCGCGCAGCATTACGCGAGCGAAGCGTTCGACCGCTTCGCGGCCGATGCGGTCACCGTCAATCCGTACCTGGGGCGCGATTCGCTGCAGCCGTTCCTGGACCGCGCCGACCGCGGCGTCGTCGTGCTGTGCCGCACCTCGAACCCCGGCGCGGCCGAGCTGCAGGACCTGCTGGTCGCCGGGCGGCCGCTGTACCAGCACGTGGCCGAAAAGGTCGCGCACCAGTGGGACACGCACGGCAACTGTTCGCTCGTGGTCGGTGCGACCTGGCCCGAGCAGCTGCGCGAGGTGCGTGCGATCGTCGGCAACGTACCGTTCCTGGTGCCGGGCGTCGGCGCGCAGGGCGGCGATGTGCAGGCGGTCGTCAGCAATGCGAAAACCGCCGATGGCACCGGGCTGATGGTCAGCAGCTCGCGCGCGATCCTGTATGCCTCTTCCGGCGGCGATTACGCGGAGGCGGCGGCGGGCGCCGCCCGCGCGCTACGTGACGAGATCAACCGCTACCGCTGAGGTGTTGGCGCGGCGCTGACATCACGCGCGCCAGCATGGAGGCTTCCTGATGCGGGAGCGGGCCATGCGTGTGTCGAACATCGCGGCAGCCACCCTGGCGCTGCTGTTTTCCAGCGGCGCCGCCTGCGCGCAGCAGGCAACGCCACCGCAGTGGTGGGCGGACATCAATCTCGGCTCGCACCACTTCGGTGACGAACGCGACTTCCTGCCCGCGGGCGAGCGCTTCAATGAGTTCAATCCGGGCATCGGCGTGGAAGTGCAGTGGCAGCCGCGGCATGCGGTCGCGGCCGGGTACTTCCGTAACTCGGTCGACGAGAACTCGCTGTATGCGCTCTACCAGTACACGCCACTGCAACTGGGCCGCTACCTGCGCGTGGGTGCGATGG
>CADCUA010000112.1 GCA_902805755.1 uncultured Lysobacter sp. | reverse complement strand
TCTGGTAGGTCTGCTTGTCCGAGTTCGACTGCGACGAGTCGTGCGACACCGAGCCCTTGACCTCGACCGAAAAACAGCCCCACCCGGCCTTGGCGTCGAACGAGCCCTGCTCCTGGGTCTTGGACGAGGACTCGGCATCGGTTTCGTGGGTATAGCTCGATTTGACCTCCATGTCGAAGGCAATGTCGACCGAGGTCACGGACAGCGAGGGGATCGGCACCATGGTGATGATCGGGAAGTCGACGCTCAGGTGCGAGTCGGCAGTGCTGACCGTGCCGTCGGCGGCGATCACGGGCTGGCTCTGGCCCATGGCGATGCTGGCGGTGATCGGCGTGTAGGTGATCTGGCCGTTGGCGTCCTTGGTCTGGTTGAAGCCGGTGTTCAGGATGAACTGGGTCTGGGTCATCGCCAGGCCCTGCTGGGCGCTGGCCGCCGCCTGCAGCGGGCCGCCGATCAGCGAGTCCATCGGCAAGCCGGAGAACTGCTGGGCCATGCTCACCAGGCCGCCATCGATGCTGTCTGCCATTCTCTTCTCCTTCGGGGTTATGGGCGGGATGCTGCATCCCGCGGGGTGGAACGGGGTGACCGCGACAGCGCCGCCTCAGGTCGGCAGCTGCGCGTTCAGGACTTTTTCGTAGGCGCCCACCAGGCGGGCATAGCCCGGCGGCAGGTCGGCCGCATGCACGACGATCTTCACTTCAGCGCTGTGCGGACCCTTGTGGCCGAGATTGACGGTGATCTCGGGTGGCAAATCGGCTTCGCCGCGGGCCACGGCGTCCGGCAGAGGCGGCGCCAGCGAGAAGTCGAGCGTGGTCAGCAGCTCGACGCGCTCGATCGCGTGGCTGCGCAGCGGCAGCAGGGTAATCAGGGGAACGTGCACCTCGCGCCGCTCCATCGACACTTGGCCGTTGCGGCTGGCCTCGTGCGGCACCTGCATGATGACGCTGCGTGCTTCCCATTGACCGTCCGGGAATTGCAGGTCGGCCTTCTGCCCGGGTGCGGGCATGAAGTACTGCGCCAGCTCTTCCATGTGCTGTTCGGCGACGCTGCGGTGAGCGTCGACGACCGCGCGCTTGATGCCGGCGAGGAGACCGCCCAGCTTGACCGACATGATCCGGCTCCTCCCGGATCAGCGCGCGTGGCGCTGGGGGCCGGACAACTCGGCAAGG
>CADCUA010000111.1 GCA_902805755.1 uncultured Lysobacter sp. | reverse complement strand
GACTGTAGTGCGGCCTAACACCTGAGTTAAGCCGCGCCGCGAAGCGGCGTCGGCTTGGACGAATTGTTAGGCCTCGCGAGTTCACAAAGTAAGTGCAACACCCGCGGCACCTGAATCTGGGACGGTGAGCCGGCAGACTGAAGGAGATCACTCCGGCAAGAGGAGATCCCTTCTGTACAGCCAGCTCACCGAGCAGGAACGATACACCGTGGGCGTGCTGCGCGGTCATGGCCTGGGCGTGCGTGCCATTGGACGGATGCTGGGCCGGGCGCCGAGCACGATCAGCCGTGAAGTGGCACGTAACCGTTGTCATGCGACCGATGGGGCCTACCGCCCGAGCAAGGCGCAGGAACGTACGAACGGACGCCGACGGCGATCCAGGCAAGTGAAGCACCACAGCCCCGAGCTCTATGCCGAGATCGAAGCGATGCTGCGATGTGAGCAGTGGAGCCCGGAGCAGATTGCCGGCGAGCTGGCCAAGGCAGGTGCGGCGCGGATCAGCGCGATGACGATCTACCGGTATGTGCAGGCAGACGTCCGAGCAGGCGGCACACTAAAGCGCGAGCTTCGGCACGGCCGCAAGCGACGACGCAAACGCACGCCCGGGCTGGAAAAACGCGGTCGCCTGCAAGGCAAGCCGATGATCGACAGCCGGCCGGAAGCCGTGGAGCGGCGCGACGAGCCGGGCCACTGGGAAGGTGACACGGTCATGGGCGCGACCGGCGAACGGGCCTGCCTGTTGACGTTGGTGGAGCGCAGCACGGGCCTTGCGCTGGTGGCGAAACTGGCACACCGCACGACGACGGCAGTGAACCGGGCAGCGCTGCACCTGATCAGGACCAGCGGCCTGCCGTTCCAAACGATCACCTGGGACAACGGCACGGAGTTTCACGGCTACCGGGCATTGGACGAAGCGACCGGCGTACAGAGCTACTTCGCGTATCCACACCGTCCGTGGCAACGCGGCAGCAATGAGAACTTCAACGGCCTGCTGCGGCAGTACATCCCCAAGCGGACTTCAGTCGCGCGCATACGACAGAGCGACTGCGACGCACTTGCCCATAAACTCAACACACGACCAAGAAAACGATATGGCTACCACACCCCGATCGAGCGATACGAACAACTACGCCGGGTGTTGCACTTGGGGTGTTAATTCACCGGGCGGG
>CADCUA010000110.1 GCA_902805755.1 uncultured Lysobacter sp. | reverse complement strand
CGCGCCTGCCGCTCAACCGTGAGCTGGCGACGATCAAGACCGATGTCGAGCTGGAACAGGGTCCGGCCGAGTTGGACCTGCGCGCGCAGGACGTCGAGGCGCTGAAAACGCTGTATGCGCGCTACGGCTTCAAGCAGGCGCTGCGCGAACTCGAGGGCGGCGCGGACGATGGCGCGGGCGTGCGCAATACCGCCGCCGGGTATGCACGCACGGGCGCGGCGGTCGAGGCGATCGACCCGGCGCTGTCGGCGCCCGGCGAGTACGAAACCGTGCTCACGCGCGAACAGCTCGATGCATGGGTGGCCAGGCTGGAGACGGCCGACGAGTTCGCATTCGACACCGAAACCGATTCGCTGGATGCGCTGCGCGCGAACCTGGTCGGCCTGAGCCTGTGCGTGGAGCCGGGCCGCGCCTGCTACATCCCGCTCGCGCACGCCGCGCCGGGCGTGGCCCAGCAACTGCCGCAGGACGAAGTGCTCACCGCGCTGCGCCCGCTGCTGGAAGACGCGGCCAAGCGCAAGATCGGCCAGCATGGCAAGTACGACCTGCATGTGCTGCGGCGCCACGGCGTCGAGGTGCGCGGCTATCACGACGACACGATGCTCGAGAGCTTCGTGCTCAACGCGACCGCCACGCGCCATGACATGGACTCGCTCGCGCGCCGATACCTCGGCTACGAGACGATCAAGTACACCGACGTCGCCGGCAAGGGCGCGAAGCAGATCCCGTTCGCGCAGGTATCGCTGGAGGATGCGACGCGCTACGCGGCCGAGGACGCGGACGTGACGCTGCGCCTGCACCGAGCGCTTGCGCCGAAGCTCGCGGCCGAGCCCGCGCTGCAACGCGTGTATCGCGAGATCGAGATCCCGCTGGTCCCGGTGCTAGAACGCATCGAGGCGAACGGCGTGCGCGTGGACGCCGACGAGCTCCGCCGGCAGTCCGCGGCGCTGAGCCGTCGCATGCTCGAGCTTCAACAACGCGCGACCGAGCTGGCGGGGCGCCAGTTCAACCTCGATTCGCCCAAGCAGGTCTGCGCGCTGCTGTACGACGAGCTCAAGCTGCCGGCGCTGGTGAAGACGCCGACCGGCCAGCCGAGCGCGAACGAGGAGGCGCTGGAGGCGATCGCCGGGCAGCACGAGCTGCCACGCGTGATCCTCGATTACCGCGGCC
>CADCUA010000109.1 GCA_902805755.1 uncultured Lysobacter sp. | reverse complement strand
CGGCATCGTCGGCGACGCCCGATCCCGCCTTCTGGGTCGCGAAATACGCGCCCAAGTCGCGCATGTCCTGCGCGGTCAGCGGCTTGGCGAACGGCTTCATGACCTCGGCCATGCCCTCGTTGCGCTTGTCATGCTTGAACAGCTGCAACTGCTGCGCGATGTAGCGCTCCGGCTGTCCGGCCAGGCGCGGGTATTGCGGATCGGTGGGATTGCCGTCGAGCCCGTGGCAGGCGGCACAGGTGCCTGCCTTGGTCTGCCCGGCCTTCACGTCGCCCCACACGACCTTTTCGGGCGTGGTATCGAGTGGCGCGGATTGCACCGCCCCTTTGTCCGGCAGCGCACTCACGGTGGTCTGTGCGTAGGCGACGGCGGCGACCGTGATCACGGCGGCGCCGATCAGGCCCAGGACGCGGACTTGGCTCATCAGGGAAAACTCCGAAACTGCTGAATGGCGCGCGCGCGGAACGGCCGCCGGAACTGCGGAATTATGGTCGCGCCCCGCGATGGGGTCAACGCGACCTTGACCCGGCGGCCCGGCCGTGCGAGACGGTTCCGCGCGACTCATTCCGCCGCCGCGCGCTGCTCCGGTCCGGTTCGCCCAATGCCCGGCCCCATGCGATGCTTCCCGCATGTCGAATCCCTTGGCCCGCGCCCAATACCTGCTTGCCGCACACAATGCGCGCCAGCTTCCGCCCGACGGCGGCTTCGAAGTCGCCTTTGCCGGCCGCTCGAACGCCGGCAAGTCGACCGCGCTCAATGCGATCTGCCACCAGAACGCGCTTGCCCGGGTTTCCAAGACGCCCGGACGCACCCAGCAACTGGTGTATTTCAATATCCCGCCGACCACTGATCGCTTCCTGGTCGACCTGCCCGGCTATGGCTACGCAAAGGTGCCCAAGGACCTGCAGGCGCACTGGCAGTCATTCATTGACGAGTATTTCCGCACGCGCGCAGCGCTCAAGGGGCTCGTCGTGGTGATGGACATCCGCCATCCGCTCAAGGAGTACGACCGGCAGATGCTGGGCTATGCGGTGTCGCGTGGGTTGCCGGCGCACGCGATCCTCACCAAGGCCGACAAGCTGGGCCGCGGCGCGCAGGGCAATGCCCTGCTGGCCGTGCGAAAGCTGATGCAGGCCGAACACGGCGACGTCGTGAGCGTGCAGCTTTTCT
>CADCUA010000108.1 GCA_902805755.1 uncultured Lysobacter sp. | reverse complement strand
CGTTCGACAGCCTGCTGGCGCTGCATGATGACGCCCCTCGCTGGCAGCAGATGGCGCAGCGCTTCGTGCGGCTGCGTGCACGGTGGCACGCGGCGGGAGTGCTCGCCGTCATCCGTGATGTCATGGCTGAAAGCGGTGCGGAGCTCGCCCGCCTGCCCGACGGCGAGCGCCTGCTCACCGACCTGCGTCACCTGGGCGAGTTGCTGCAGGAAGCATCCGAGCAGGTCGACGGGCCGCAGGCCTTACTGGGCTGGCTCGCGGCGCAACGGGACATGACATCTGCCGACGCGGCGGAGGAGCAGCAGCTGCGTATCGAATCCGACGCACGCCGCGTGCGCCTGCTGACGCTGCACGCGAGCAAGGGTCTGGAGTTCCCGGTTGTTCTGCTGCCGCTGATGTGGGCCCACGACGGCCGAAAGGTGGACCTGCCGGTGGTGCACGACGGCGTGCGCGGCCGCGTGCTGGATCTTGGAAGCGAGGGCTTCGATGAGGCCGTGCGCGAAGACATGGCGCAGGATCAGGACGAGCGTTTTCGCGTGCTGTACGTGGCGATGACGCGCGCGCGCCATGCCTGCCATGTCTACGTGCTGCCACCGACACGGCCTACGAACGGCAATACGAAGGCGCCACCCTGCGACCCGCAGCGATCGGCGCTCGATGCGATGGTGGAACGCCTGCTCGCGCGGTACGGCGACGGCCACGCATTGCAATCGGCGTGTCGGAATGTCGCGTGGTCACAGGGGTGGCCGTGGGAGTTCTCGCGTTACACGCCGGACGAGGCCCCTGCGCCGCCAGAGCCTATGGTATGGCCGGAGCCGCCCTTGCCCCGTCATCAGGGCAAGCACAGCTTCTCGACACTGGTGCGCGCGGTGCGCATCAACGTGGCCGAAGAGTCGTCCGCGATCGACGAGGATGTGCTCGACCGCGACGACCTGCAGGCGATGACCGACGCGCCGGATGACGAAGAGCATCCCGAGCTGCTCGCGCTCTCGGCCGTCCGTGGTCCGGATTTCGGCAACGCACTGCACGCGATCTTCGAACATCGCCGCATGGGTGTGCCACTGGAGTCGCAGCACGACTTCGTGCGCCGCTGCCTGCTGGATTCGGGCGTGCGATCGCGCGAGTTGCCGATCGACGCGCTGGTGCCGCTGGTCGCGGCGCGAGTGCAGGCCGCTCTGGACGCCGAGCTGCTGTCCGGTCTGGCGCTGCAGGCCGTGCCCGCCCGCTGCATGCGCGCCGAGATGGAGTTCCATTTTGCGCTGGATGAAGTATCGATCCGCGCACTGCGTGCCGCCTGCGCCGCCCATGGCGAGCCCGCACTTGTGCCGTTAATCGCGCTGGCGCGCATCAACGGGCTCATGACAGGCAAGATCGACCTCGTGTTCGAACACGCCGGGCGCTTCCACGTGCTCGATTACAAGGGCAACTGGCAGGGCGCGCGACTTTACGCCTATGCGCCGGCCGCGCTGCGCGACGCGATGGATAGCCACCATTACCGCTTCCAGGCCTTGCTGTACACGGTGGCGGTCGACCGCTACCTGCGCCACCGGCTCCGGGGTTACGACCGCGCCCGCCATCTCGGCGAAGCCATCTATCTGTTTGTCCGCGCGGCGGGGCTCGCGCCCGGCGCCGGGGTGTGGACTCAGCGCTTCAGTGATGACCTGATCGCCGCGGTGGACGCGGCGCTCGGTCGCAGGGGCGATGCATGACCGCATATGCATTCCGCCGCGATGCGGGCGAGTTCGCGGGCGATGCGTGGCGCCCGTTGGATCGGGCGGTCTATCGCTGGGTGATTGCACATCGCGGCTCGACGCTGCTCGCACAGGTCGCCGCCTGGGCGAGTCTCGCCGACGGCAATGGCGATACCGCCTTGCCGCTCGCCGGTATTGCCGAGCGTTATGGCATGCCGCCGTTGTCCGAGGACGACCTCGCGGCGCTTCGCGATGAGCCGATGGTGGACGACGGAGAGAGCAGGGCATTGCTGCCTTTCGTGCTCGACCGCGCCGAGCGCTTCTATCTGCGACGCAACCACGCGCACGAGTGCGAGGTCGCCGCCCTCATTGCCGCGCGCAGGCTGGCGACGCAACCGGCGCTGGTGGACGAGTCCGAGCTGGACGTGCTGTTCAACGGGCAGCATGGCGTTGCGGTGCAGGCGCAGCGCGACGCCGTTCGGCAGGTGCCGGGCCGGCGGCTGTTTGTCCTGACCGGCGGTCCCGGCACGGGCAAGACCACGACGGTGCTGCGCATGCTGGCAATGCTGCAGCGACGGAGCGCCGCGCCGCTTTCGATGATGGCCGCCGCGCCGACAGGCAAAGCGGCGCAACGTCTCGTCGATGCACTGCGTCGCGGACGGCAGCAGCTGGTTGGACACAGCACGCATCCGCTGCCTGCCGACTGGCACAACGCACTGGCGACGCTGCCAGACACCGAGGCGCTCACACTGCACCGGCTGCTGGGCTTCGATCCGCAACACAACACGTTCCGCCGCAATGCGCGTCACCCGCTTGCCGCGGACGTGGTGGTGGTCGACGAAGCTTCGATGGTTGACCTGGCCATGCTGCGCGCGCTGCTGGACGCCATTCCATCCGAGGCGACGCTGATCCTGGTGGGCGATGCCGACCAGCTGACGTCGGTCGCCGCCGGTTCGGTGCTGATGGATCTGGTCGCAGCGATGGAAGCCCGCCCGATGGGCGATCTCGTACGCCTGAGGCACAGCTTCCGCGCCGAGCAGCATCTGGTCGAGATCAACGAGGCTGTCAGAGGCGGGGCTGTTGCCGCGTTCGGGGAGGCGATCGAGCACGCCGGCCTGTATGCATCGCACCGGCGTGTCGACGGTCCGGTCCAGCTTGCGCAGGAGTTGCGGCGCTGGGGCATGCGTCTGTCGGGGTTTGACGAACTCCAGGCCGTGGCTGGCGAGGACGATGCCGATCGCGTGCTGGCAGCGCTCGATACGCTCGCGCGCTGCCAGTTGCTGTGCGCGCTGCGCGAGGACGCGTTCGGCGCGGTCCAGGTCAATCGCGTGCTTGAACAACACCTGCGCCGCGCATGGGGATATCCGGATAGCTCCGAGTGGTATCCGGGGCGTGCGGTGATCGTCACGCGCAACGATTACGGCGCGCGGCTCTTCAATGGCGACGTCGGCCTGTGCCTGGCCGGGCCGGACGGGCAGCTTCGCGTATGGTTCGAAACCGGCGATGCGGCGCGCAGTGTGCGCAGCTTCGCGCCCGGCGCGCTGCCTTCGCACGAGAGCGCCTTCGCGGTCACGGTGCACAAGAGCCAGGGCTCGGAATACTCCCGCGTGGCGGTGCTGCTGCCGCCCGAACCCGAAAACCGCATTCTTTCCCGCCAGTTGCTCTACACCGGTGTATCGCGCGCGCGGCAATCCGTCGAGGTCTGGGCCAGCGACGAGGCGCTGGCAGCCGCGTTGGGTCGGCCGGTGCGGCGCAGCGGTGGACTCGCGGACCGGTTACTGGCCCAGGACGTCGCCGTGCCCGGTTGACTTGCCCGCGCGGCGTCGCCAACCTTTGGCTCCTGCCGGCGATCGGTCGGTCTCCACGAGGTGGCCCGCGTCAAAGCGCCGGCCGAGCGTGCGACATGAGCACTACCAACGTCCATCGCTGAGCACCGGAAGCGCTTTTTCGAAGGCGCCCCGTGGCGCTTTTTCTTGCCTGCGCGTGACCGGTCCATGTGGCCAGCCGCGCGGGTCGTTCGAACACCAGGCCCTGCGGCCACAACGGTCATCCAATGATTGCAATCACGCTCCCCGACGGCAGCCGCCGCGAGTTCGATCAACCTGTCTCCGTCATGGACGTCGCCGCATCGATCGGCGCGGGACTTGCGAAGGCCACGCTCGCCGGTGAAGTCGACGGCAAGCTCGTCGATGCGAGCGACGTCATCGACCACGACGCGCGCCTTCGCATCATCACGCCGAAGGACGCCGAGGGCGTGGAGATCATCCGCCACTCCTGCGCGCACCTCGTTGGCCACGCGGTCAAGCAGCTGTATCCGAACGCGAAGATGGTGATCGGCCCGGTGATCGAGGAGGGCTTCTACTACGACATCTGGAACGAGCGCCCGTTTACGCCGGACGATCTGGTCGCGATCGAAAAGCGCATGGGCGAGTTGATCGACACCGAGTACAGCGTCATCAAGAAGGTGACGCCGC
>CADCUA010000107.1 GCA_902805755.1 uncultured Lysobacter sp. | reverse complement strand
GCTTGGTTAAGGTGGCCGCACGCCCCTTGAGGAACCGCCACGCGTGCGAGTGCTGATCTGCGATGACCACACGCTCGTACGCGCCGGCCTGCGCCGGCTGATCGAATCGTTCGATTCGGTGGAAGTCGTAGCCGAAGCGGCCAGCGCGGATGAAGCGGTGATCAAGGCGCGCCAGACCCTGCCCGATGCGGTGCTGCTCGATTTGTCCATGCCCGGCCGTAGCGGTTTCGAGGCGCTGGATGAGCTGCGCCGCGCATGCCCGGACACCGCGGTGGTCATCATGTCCATGCACGATGACCCGATGCACGTACGTGCCGCGCTCGAACGCGGCGCCAGCGGCTTCGTCGTCAAGGAAGCCGCGCCGGCGGAGCTCGAGATCGCGCTGCGTGCCGCCGCCAGCGGCCGGACCTACCTCAGCCCGCAGGTTTCGGCACCGCAATTGCAGGGTTACCGCGGCGCTGCGACCGGCGTCGAGGCGCTGCCGCCGCGCCAGCGGGAAATCCTGCAGGCACTCGGCGCCGGGCGCTCGAGCAAACAGATCGCGGGCGACCTCGGCATCAGCGTGAAAACGGTCGAAACCCACCGCGCGCGGATCATGGAAACACTGGGTTGCCGCAACGCGGTCGAGCTTCTGCGCATCGCGATGAAGCTGCACGCCGGCCCCTGACCATACGCCGGCGAATTGCCGGGACTGGAACGCACTGCCGGGATTACGACGCGTTGTCAGGGTTCTCCTGACATGAAGGCAGGTTTGCCCCGAGTTGGACTCGGGGGTCGCCTGATTCGTTTCCCGTCAGCTGTCGCGCAGGATGGCGTCAAGGGTCGGTGATGACTCGAGCATTCAAGGCCGCTTCATGAAAAACACCGTCCGCGCCCAGCTCAGTCAGAGCGTCAATCTGACGCCGCAACTGCTGCAGGCGATCCGCCTGTTGCAGCTCACCGCGCCGCAGCTCGAACTGGAAATGCGCCAGGCGCTGGAGCGCAACCCGCTGCTCGAGACCGAAGAAGACGAAACCGACGACGCCCTCGTATCGCTCGATGCCGCGGTTGAAACCGCCGCCTGGGACGAGCTGCCCGAGCCCGGCTTCCTGTCCGGCGGCGGCGTGCTGGGCGATGACGACGCAACCGCGCGCATCGCGGCCGGCGAATCCACCGATGCGCGCGTACGCCTGCTCGACCAGCTGCGGCTCGGCTGGGACGAGGGCGAACTGGCGATGGCGGTGTTCTGGCTGGATCATTGCGACGACCGCGGCTATCTCGAAGCCGATCACGCCGAACTGCTTGCGCAAGGCACTGCGGCACTGGGCGTGGCCGAAGATGGACTGGAAGCGATCCGCCAGCGCCTGCTGCACGGCGAATGCCCCGGCATCGCTGCGGCGAACCCGTCCGAATGCCTGCGCGCGCAGCTGGCGGTATTGCGGCCGAGCGCCGAGCGCACGCTGGCGCTGCGCATCGTGCGCGACCATCTCGACGCACTCGCCGCCCATGACCACGCCGCACTTGCCACTGCATTGGCGGTGGATGCGGCATCGCTGCAGGCCGCAACGTCGTTGATTCTTTCGCTGCGTGCGCATCCGCTGGAAAGCGATGCGAGCGAGCTGGGCCACATCATTCCCGACGTGCAGGTCTGGTTCGCTGGCGGCGCGTGGCGCGTCGCACTCAGCTCCGGCGCACTGCCGAAGCTGCGCGTGTCGGGCTACTGCGAACAGGCGCTCGCGTCCGCACCCGGCGACAACCCGGTGATGCGCGGCCTGCTCGAAGAAGCGCGCTGGCTGGTGCGTGGCGTCGCGATGCGCAATGAAACGCTGCTCAAGACCGCACACGTCCTCGTCGAGCGCCAGCGCGGCTTCCTCGAGCGCGGCGAAGAAGCGCTCGCGCCACTCACGCTCAAGGAAGTCGCCGACGCGATCGGCATGCACGAATCCACCGTGTCGCGCATCACCAGCGGCAAATACATCCAGACGCCGCGCGGCACGTTCGAGCTCAAGAAGCTGTTCGCCGTGCGCTTGGAAGGCGCGGCCGTTGGTGCGGCGGCGGTCAAGGCGATGGTCAAGCGCCTGATCGAATCCGAACCGGCACACGCGCCGCTGGCGGACGACGCGATCGCCGGCCTGCTCGCTAGACAGGGCGTACGCATCGCGCGGCGTACCGTTGCCAAGTACCGGGACCAGATGTCGATCGCACCGGCCAACCTGCGTCGCCCGACAGCGCGCACAATGGTCGGGCTCTGACGGAGAGACCCATGCGCCACCTCAAGATCCTGCTCGTCGACGACCATCCCGGCTTCATCAACGCCGCGGTGCGCCACCTGCGTCGGCTCGAATGGTTGACCGTCGTCGGCATGGCCGGCAACGGCATCGAAGCAATCACCCAATGCGAAGCGCTGCTGCCGGACGTAGTGCTCATGGACCTGGCGATGCCGGAAATGGGCGGGCTGCAGGCCACGCGCCTGATCAAGGCGCAGGACCCCGCGCCCTACATCGTCATCGCCAGCCATTTCGATGACGGCGAGCACCGCGAGCACGCCTTGCGCGCGGGCGCGGATGCGTTCGTCAGCAAGCTCGCCTACCTGCATGATGTGATGCCGCTGCTGGAAAAGCTCGCGCAGGAGCCGGAATCGGAACCCACGCATGAGTGAATCGCGCATCCTGCTGCTCGATCGCGACGTGGCCCGCGCCGAACGCATCGCCACGCTGCTGGAGTTCATGGATTTCACACCGCGCCTGGCCGATGACGTAGGCGATCTCGACCTGACCCGTGTGCGCGCCAGCGACTGGGTGGCCGTGATCGCGGGCGACATCGCGAGCGATCCGCAGTGGCCGCGATTCGTGCAGTGGCTGGCTTCGCAGTCCTTGCATCCGCCCATCCTCGAGCTGCCCGGGCACGACCCGAATGGCGAATGGCGCAGCCTCGTGCATCCCGAATCGGTGTGGCCGCTGGATTACCCGATCCGCCGCCAGCAACTGCAGGAAGCGCTGCGCCGCGCGAGCCTCAAGCGCATCGATGACGACGCCAAGCGTGAACAGCCCAGCGCCGGCCCCACCGGCCGCAGCGGCGCGGTGCTGCGGTTGAACCGGATGATCGATCAGGTCGCCGCGTTCGATACGACCGTACTGATCCTGGGCGAATCGGGCACCGGCAAGGAAGTCGCTGCACGCGCCGTGCATGAGCGCTCGCCGCGTCGCGACAAGCCGTTCGTCGCGATCAACTGCGGCGCGATTCCGCCGGACCTACTGGAAAGCGAACTGTTCGGCCACGAAAAAGGCGCATTCACCGGCGCATTGACGCAGCGCAAGGGCCGCTTCGAAATGGCCGAGGCCGGCACGCTGCTGCTGGACGAAATCGGCGACATGCCGATGGCGATGCAGGTCAAGCTGCTGCGCGTGCTGCAGGAGCGTGTGTTCGAACGCGTGGGTGGCGGCGCGCCGATCAAGTGCGACGTACGCGTGGTCGCCGCGACGCACCGCAACCTCGAGGCGCATATCGCCGAGGGGCGCTTCCGTGAGGACCTGTTCTACCGCCTCAACGTGTTTCCGGTTGAAATGCCCGCGTTGCGCGAGCGCACCGAGGACCTGCCCGACCTGATCAACGCGATCACGCGCCAGCTTGCCGAGAGCGGGCGTGGCCGCGTCGCGCTTTCGCACGATGCGGTGCTTGCGCTGCAGCACTATGCGTGGCCCGGCAACGTGCGCGAACTGAGCAACCTGCTCGAACGCTTGGCGGTGCTGCATCCGGGAGCCACCGTGCGCGCGGGCGACCTGCCGGCGCGCTATCGCGCCTCGATGCCCGCGGTCGAGCCTGAAGAGTTGGCGCCGCAAGGCGTCGCGTCAGACGATGCGGTCGCGCTCGTCGGCACGATCGACCCCTCGCTGCTGACCCCGGGCGCAACGCTGCCTCCGGAAGGCATCGACCTGCGCGGGCACATGGCCGGCATCGAGCTCGAACTGATCCGCGCCGCGCTCGCGCAGGCGGGCGGTGTCGTCGCGCATGCCGCGCCCCTGCTCGGACTGCGCCGTACCACGCTGGTCGAAAAGCTGCGCAAGTACGGCATCGAACGCGACGAGTAAGGCGTTGCCTGGAACTGGGCAGTGCACCGGGAGGTGCGATCAGCTACGTCGCCTGTCGCCTGTCGCCTGTCGCCTGTCGCGGGTCGCGCATGTACGCATA